>JALSNA010000198.1 GCA_026987255.1 Hyphomicrobiales bacterium
CAGGGCGGTGACCTCGCGGGCATAGCCGATGGCGTCGATGCCGGTGGGCTCGCGCCCGCCGTGGGTGAAGATTTCCCATCTGTCCGCCTCGCCCTCGCCGGAGACCTTCTTGGCGTCTATGGCGATGACGATGCATTGCGAGCCGAATTTCTCCGCTCCCTGGCGCACCAGATCGCGGTTGCGCACCGCGGCGGTGTTGATGGACACCTTGTCGGCCCCCGCCAGCAAGAGCTTGCGGATGTCGGCCACCTCGCGCACCCCGCCGCCCACCGTCAGCGGCATGAAGCACTGCTCGGCCGTGGCCCGCACCACATCGAGGATGATGGCGCGCTTTTCATGCGAGGCGGTGATGTCGAGAAAGCACAATTCATCGGCCCCCGCGGCGTCATAGGCCTTGGCGATTTCCACCGGGTCGCCCGCGTCGCGCAGGTTGACGAAGTTGACCCCCTTGACCACCCGGCCGCCCTTGACGTCCAGGCAGGGAATGACACGCGCCTTCAGCATCACCGGTTCTCCTTGTGCGCATCTTGCAAAAGATCGAGGGCCTCGCGCCAGTCCAATCGGCCATCATAGAGCGCCCGGCCCGAGATGGCCCCTTCCAGAATGGCGCAATCGGGCTGCGTGAGGCGGCGGATGTCCTCCATGGAGGCCAGCCCGCCCGAGGCGATGACCGGGATGGAGACGGCCCTTGCCAGCTCAAGGGTGGAGGGGATGTTCAGCCCCTTGAGCACCCCGTCGCGGCTGATGTCGGTATAGATGATGGCCGCCGCCCCGGCATCCTCGAAGCGCCGCGCCAGATCGAGGGCCGAAAGTTCTGAAGTTTCCGCCCAGCCTTCCACCGCCACCTTGCCGCCGCGCGCATCGATGCCGATGGCCACCTGGCCGGGAAAGGCGCGGCAGGCCTTTCGCACCAGATCGGGGTCGCGCACCGCGATGGTGCCCAGGATGACCCGCCGGATGCCGCGCTCCAGCCACTCCTCGATGGTTTTCATGTCGCGGATGCCACCGCCCAGCTGGGCGGGAATGTCCACCGCATCGAGAATGGCCCGCACGGCACCGGCATTGACCGGCTTTCCCGCGAAAGCGCCATTGAGATCCACCAGGTGCAGCCACTCGAACCCGGCATTCTCGAAGGCCACCGCCTGGGCGGCCGGATCGTCGTTGAACACCGTGACCTGCTCCATGTCGCCCAGCTTCAGGCGCACGCACTGGCCGTCCTTCAGGTCGATGGCGGGAAAAAGGATCATGATCTTTGTCCGTTCCGGGCCGGGTCTACCACATTTGAAGATCGTGCACGCTTGTGATTCGGCGCGCCCGCAACCCCCTGTC
Source organism: Hyphomicrobiales bacterium (assembly GCA_026987255.1). Lineage (GTDB taxonomy): Bacteria > Pseudomonadota > Alphaproteobacteria > Rhizobiales > Aestuariivirgaceae > Thermopetrobacter. The sequence continues at coordinate 1,330 of JALSNA010000198.1, forward strand.
GTTGCCGGACTCGATCCGGCAATCCGGGGGTGCGATGCCCCGCATTTTCAGCCTTCCGGATGCCCGGATCAAGCCCGGGCATGACGTCTTTGCTTCTTGCAACAGCTTGTTCCATATTCGTAGACAACATTTTTGCCAAATGCGATGGCCCTGGTCTCTCAAGGCGTCCAGCGCAGGAAATTGGCGATCAGGGCCAGGCCCAGCGTCTGGCTTTTTTCCGGGTGGAACTGAAAGCCAAGCAGGTTGCCGCGCGCCACGGCGGCAATCAGCGGCCCGCCATAGCTGGTGCGCGCCAGGACATCGGCCTCGTCATCGGGCACGAAATGATAGGAATGGACGAAATAGGCGTGCAGCCCTTCGGGCCCCAGATCGAGACCATCGAGAACCGGATGGCCCCTGGCCGGCTCCAGGGTGTTCCAGCCCATGTGGGGGATTTTCAGCTCCGGATCGTCCGGCGTGATGGCCCGCACCTGCCCGGCGATCCAGCCGAAGCCGGGCCACTGGCCATGCTCCAGGCCGGTGGTGGCCATCAGTTGCATGCCCACGCAGATGCCCAGAAGCGGCTTCGTGCCGCCCCTGGCCGTCTCGTCCAGGGCCTCCCACATGCCCGGAATGTCCCGCAGGCCCTTGCGGCAATCGGCAAAGGCGCCCACGCCGGGCAGCACCACGCGGTCCGCGGCGCGCACCTCCTGCGCCCTGGAGGCCAGAAAGACATCCGCATCCAGCCCGTGGTCACTGGCCGCGCGCTGGAAGGCCTTCTGCGCCGAGCGCAGGTTGCCCGACCCGTAATCGACTATGGCCACTTTCATGGGTTTTCCTCAAAGCTCGCCGGCGGCCGCCCGGGCCAGCCGCAATTCCGCCTCGTCCAGATTGGCGCCCGCCACCAGGCCCGCCTCCTCCCAGCCGCGCCTTTGCAAGACGCCGGCATGCAATCCGTTGCCCTCGAAACCGAGCAGCACGAAAGGCAGCACGGCCAGCGCGCCGCCTGCCCGTTCAAATCCCCAGGCGGTCAGCAGACCGGCCACGAAAAGCCACGCGGCAAAGACCGCCATCTGCCGCCACATGCGCTTGGCGGCCAGCCACAGGGGGGCGAAGAAAAGGGCCGGCCATGAAAAGCCCTCCTTGACCAGCACCGCCTCGCGGCCCGTGCCGCCCGGCGGAATGAGCACATGGTAATACCGCATCACAACGACCCCTTGGTGGAGGGCAGGGTATTGGCGGCCCGCTCGTCGATGGCGGCGGCGGCGCGCAGGGCCCGCGCCAGGCCCTTGAAGCAGGTCTCGGCGATGTGATGGGAGTTCTGCCCATAGAGGTTTTCCACGTGCAGGGTGATCCCGGCATTCATCGCCAGGGCGTGGAAGAACTCGTGGAACAGTTCGGTATCGAACTCGCCGATTTTCTGGGTCGGGAAATCCACCTTCCAGATCAGCCAGGGCCGCCCGGAAATGTCCAGCGCCACGCGCGTCAGGGTCTCGTCCATGGGCAGGTAGCAATGGGCATAGCGGGTGATGCCGCGCTTGTCGCCCAGCGCCTTGCGGATGGCCTGCCCCAGGGCGATGCCCACATCCTCGGTGGTGTGGTGCCCGTCGATGTGCAGATCGCCCCGGGCCTTCAGGTTGATGTCCATGAGCGCATGCTTGGAAAGCTGCTCCAGCATGTGATCGAGAAACCCGATGCCGGTGGAGATGTCGTAGAATCCCGCCCCGTCGATGGTGACGGTGACGGAAATGCCGGTCTCGTTGGTCTTGCGCTCGATGGTGGCGGTGCGCATGGCGGGCGCTCCTTGTATGAAGTCATGTCCGCCAGACTTTTACAACATGCTGGCGCACATACAAACCAGAAATGAAAAACATGGGAAAGCGGTGTCACGGACAGCCTGTCTGGCGCACCCTCGTGAATGCCGGACTAGGGTCAGGACTCATAAAGAGGGATGACATATGCAGGATTTAGGCAAAATATCAGCTTTCTTTCGTCCGCGGGCAATACCTGAAGGTATTGTCGAGGGCGAAAGGACGCTGATATGCAGCATAAATCCTGCATATGCCGTGCAAATTTATGGGTCCTGACCCTAGTGCCAGGCGGGCGGTGGGAAATATCCCTCTTGGCGGTTGACGCGCGTCTCCCCATGGCCGAGATGGAGGGCATGATCTGGATCGCGCTTTTCATCCT
>JALSNA010000199.1 GCA_026987255.1 Hyphomicrobiales bacterium
ACAGCCAATGGGGACATAAACACGCTTGCGCGTCCATCCTCACCCCCTGCCAACCACCCCGATCATGGGACACTACCGGTGGTTGGCAGGGGGTGAGGCGTCCGGGAGGGGGCGCGGGCCGGCGCGGTTCCTCAATCGCTGCGGAAGATCTTTTCGCGGCTTTCGTGACGTTCCTGGGCCTCGATGGAGAGGGTGGCTATGGGGCGGGCCTCCAGGCGGCGCAGGGAGATGGGCTCTCCGGTCTCCTCGCAATAGCCATATTCGCCCTCCTCGATGCGGCGCAGGGCGGCGTCGATCTTGGCGATGAGCTTGCGCTGGCGGTCACGGGTGCGCAGCTCCAGGGAGCGTTCGGTCTCGGTGGAGGCGCGATCGGCGATATCGGGCAGCGGCTCGTTCTCGTCCTGCAGGGCCTGCAGGGTGCCGCGTGCGTCGTGCAGGATTTCTTCCTTCCAGGCCAGCAGCTTGCGGCGGAAATATTCCAGCTGCCTTTCGTTCATGAAGGGCTCGTCCTCGCTGGGACGGTAATCATCATCGACTTCGATGCCGGAAACCATGGTCGCTCGTTCCTCCAGTGCAGCCAACAGGCCCTCTCGCTTCCGATGCAGCGCCTGTATACGACCGGCGGGCGCGGCGGGCAAGCCTCTTTTGGGCGCCGGGCATTGCAAATCCGTCACATGCACAAGCAAGTTGCATGCCACTGCTTTTTCCCCGCCCCGTCATGGCCGCTTGTGAAGGCGCGCGGTTATGGGCTATGCAGGGGCATGAGGGTTCATCGAGGGATGCGGGCCGATGCGTTTTTCCACGGGCAGGGATTTTCTGGCGCAGCCGAACAAGGCGGTGACCATCTTCGGCATGTCAGGGGTCGGCAAGACCACCCTGGGGCGCAAGCTGCGCGGGGCGGACTGGTTTCTCTATTCGGTCGATTACCGCATCGGCACCCGCTACATGAACGAGCACATCGTCGACAATTTCAAGCGCGAGGCCATGAAGACGCCGCTGCTGCGCCAGCTTCTGCGCTCCGATTCCATCTATATCGCCTCCAACATCACCTTCGAGAACCTGGAGCCGCTCTCCACCTACCTGGGCAAGCCGGGGAATCCGGAAAAGGGCGGGCTGAGCCTTGCCGAATACCGCCGCCGCCAGGGCCAGCACCGGCAGGGCGAGATCAACGCCCTGCTGGACATGCCGCGCTTCATCGAAAAGGCCCATGACATCTATGACTACAGGCATTTTCTGTGCGACACCGGCGGCTCGCTGTGCGAGGTGATCAATTTCGGCAACCCGGCCGATCCGGTGGCGCGCGCCCTGGCGGACAATTCCGTGCTGCTCTACATCCGCGGCAGCGAGGCGCACCGCAAGATGCTCATCGAGCGCTTCCGCCGCGCCCCCAAGCCCATGTATTACCAGCCCGCCTTCCTGGAGCGCATCTGGGAAGAATACAAGCAGGCGCGCGGCCTGCGGCGCGACGATGAGGTGGACCCGGACGATTTCACCGTCTGGGGCTTCGAGAAACTGCTCGATCACCGCATCCCCCTGTATGAAAAAATCGCCCGCCGCTGGGGCTACACGGTGGACATGGAGCAGGTGCAGCAGGTGAAGACGGAAGAGGACTTCACCCAGCTGGTGGCCGCGGCCATCGACGCAGGCAAATGAGGCACCCCCCTCTGCTCGTCATTGCCGGACTTGATCCGGCAATCCAGGGCCACGCATTCTTGCGCCTGCCTTCTTCTGGATGCCCGGGTCTGCGCCCGGGCATGACGGGGGAGGAGTTGCCGGGGGGCGATTGCATCTGCTTTCCGCGATGGGGCATCTGCATCAACTGTCTGAAGACCATCCTCACCAGCTGCCGGTGTTCTTCATCGAGGCCCAGGGCTCTTTCGGGGGCAGGGGTGGGCCCTTTTGCAGCAGCTCTATGGAGATATTGTCCGGTGAGCGGACGAAGGCCATGTGGCCGTCGCGGGGCGGGCGGTTGATGGCCACCCCGCCTTCCATCAGGCGCGCGCAGGTTTCGTAGATGTCATCGACGGCGAAGGCCAGATGGCCGAAGTTGCGCCCTTCCGAATAGCCCTTTTCGTCCCAGTTCCAGGTCAGCTCGATTTCCACCTGCGGATTTTCCGGCGCGGCCAGAAAGATCAGCGTATAGCGCCCGGCCGCCACCTCCTTGCGGCGGGTCTCGATCAGCCCCAGCAGATCGCAATAGAAGCGCAAGGATTCGTCCGGGTCTGAAATGCGCACCATGGCGTGAAGGAATTTCATTGGCTCTGTTCCCTAAACGGCGATGTTGTCGATCAGCCGCGTGCGGCCCAGGCGGGCGGCGGCCAGCAGGCGGATGGGGCCTTGATAGTCCGCTGTCAGCGGCGCCAGGGAGGCGGCCTGGCGGGCCTGCAGGTAATCGGTGGCGAAGCCGGTCATCTTCAGCCCCTTGATGGCCTCCGCGCAGGCCCTTTGCGGCGATCTCCCGGCGCGGATGGCCGAGGCCGCCGCCTGCAGGGCGCGATGCAGGGCCGGGGCCGTCTTGCGCTCCTGCGGGCTCAGGTAGGCATTGCGCGAGGACATGGCCAGCCCGTCGGTCTCGCGGATGGTGGGCGCGCCTATGACATGCACCGGCAGATCGAGATCGGCGCTCATGCGGCGGATGACCTGCAACTGCTGATAATCCTTCTGGCCGAAGACGGCGATGTCGCAGGCCGACTGGGCAAAGAGCTTGGCGACCACCGTGGCCACGCCGTCGAAATGGCCGGGGCGGAAGGCATCCTCCAGCCCCGCCGTGGCCGGGCCCTCCACATGCACCGTGGTGGCGAACCCGGCCGGATAGATCTCCTCCACCGGCGGTGCATAGACGGCATCCACGCCAGCGGCGCGCAGCTTGTCCACATCGCCTTGCAGGTCGCGCGGGTAGGATTGCAAATCCTCGCCGGGGCCGAACTGGGTGGGGTTGACGAATATGCTGACCACCACATGGGCGGCCCTTTCGCGCGCCAGATGCACCAGCGCCAGGTGCCCTTCGTGCAGCGCCCCCATGGTCGGCACCAGGGCTATGGTGCGCCCCAGATCATGCCAGCCCTTCGCCAGCGCGCTCAGGGCGGCGCGGGTGCGCACCAGCTGCAATCCTGTCTCCATCTGTCCGGCTCCTCAAGATGGTGCGTCATGGCTCATCATATGCCATTGGCGATCAGGCACAAGATGTGCATTATCGCATTTGCGCCATATTGGTCTGCAAGGGGATTGCCCGCAAGGGAGGCTTGTGGGCATCTCATCCTTGCCGTTGATCACCGGAGGCTTGAAAATGACCAGACCGCTTATCGCCCTTTTGCTGAGCGCCATCATGGCCGGCAGTCTTGCCGATGGCGTATCCGCCCGGCCGGTTTCGGGCGCGGTGCTGAAAAAGATGCATGGCATCTATCATGCCGTGTGGAAGGGCAAGAAGGCGCGGGTGCAGCTGTTTTCCAATGGCACATTGCGCGCCC
>JALSNA010000200.1 GCA_026987255.1 Hyphomicrobiales bacterium
CGACTGGGGCGTTTCGCGCCAGCGCTACTGGGGCTGCCCCATCCCGGTGATCCACTGCGAGGATTGCGGCATCGTGCCGGTGCCGCGCGAAGATCTGCCCGTGGTGCTGCCCGAGGATGTCAGCTTCGACAAGCCGGGCAATCCCTTGGAGCATCATCCCACCTGGAAGCACGTGGATTGCCCCCAATGCGGCAGGCCGGCGCGGCGCGAGACGGACACCTTCGATACCTTCATCGACAGCTCGTGGTATTATGCCCGCTTCACCTCGCCTCATGCCAGGGACACGCCGGTGGAGCCGCAAGCGGCGCAATACTGGCTGCCGGTGGATCAGTATATCGGCGGCATCGAACATGCCATCTTGCACCTGCTCTATTCGCGCTTCTTTGCCCGCGCCATGGCAGATACCGGCCATGCCAACGTGCGCGAGCCCTTCGCCGCCCTGTTCACCCAGGGCATGGTGATCCACGAGACCTACAAGGACGAATCCGGCAACTGGGTGGAGCCGGCCAAGGTGGCGCGCAGAGAGGATGGCAGCCTGTATCACACCGATACCGGCGAGCCCATCACCGCCGGGCCGGTGGAGAAGATGTCCAAGTCGAAGAAGAACGTCATCGACCCTGCCAACATCATCGAGCAATACGGCGCCGATACGGCGCGCTGGTTCATCCTCTCCGACAGCCCGCCGGAGCGCGACATCGAATGGACCGAGGCCGGAGCCGAGGGGGCCTGGCGCTTCACCCAGCGCATCTGGCGTCTCATCTGCACCATCGCCGCAACGCCGCGCCCTGAAGGGCCCCCCAAGGCCTTTTCCGATGCCGCCCTGGAGCTGCGCCGGGCAGCCCACAAGACCCTGGCGGCGGTGACCGAAAACATCGAGGCCCTGCATTTCAACAGCGCCATTGCCCGCATCCACGAGCTGACCGGCGCCATCTCGTCCTTTGTCAACAGGCACGGAAAGGACAAGGGCGAGGCCCATGCCCTGCATGAGGCGGCCGCCATCCTGGTGCGCATCTTTGCCCCCATGATGCCGCATCTGGCCGAGGAATGCTGGCACAAGCTCGGCCATGAGGGGCTGGTGGCGCAAGAGCCCTGGCCACAGGCCGACGAGGCCCTGCTGGTCGAGGACACCATCACCCTGCCCATCCAGGTCAACGGCAAGCGCCGCGACGAGATCGTTGTGCCCAAGGCGGCGAGCAAGGCGGAAATCGAGTCTTCCGCCCTGGCCCGCGATGCGGTAAAAAGGGCCTTGAGCGGCAAGAGCGTGCGCAAGGTGATCGTGGTGCCCGGGCGCATCGTCAACATTGTCGCCAACTGACGCCACCTGGCCAACCGAAAGGCACCAAGCGCCATGGCAAAGCCCTTTTCTCTCCTCTTGCTCGCCAGCCTGGGTCTGGCCCTCGGTGGCTGCGGTTTCCAGCCGCTTTATGGTGACAGGAGCAATGGGGCTTCGGTGGAAAATGCCCTGCTGGACATCGCGATCGCTCCGCAGAGGACGCGCACCGGACAATTGATCCGCAACGCCATTCTCTCCGGCATCGCGCCATCCGCCACCGGCTCCGGCCGGCGCATTCTGGAGTTCACCGTCAGCGAGAAGGAAAAGGCCAGCATCGTGTCCTTCAATTCCGGCGACCGCCAAAGGCGGCTCATCCTGGATGTGGATTTCATCCTCAAGGACCGCGCCAGCCGCCGGAAGCTGTTCTCCGGCAGGACCTTCTCGGAGGTTTCCTATACCGTGACCCGCCAGCCGGCCGCCGACATGCAGGCGCGCATCAACGCCCGCGAGACGGCGGCGCGCGTCGTCGGCCGCGATCTGCGCACCCGCCTGGCGGCCTGGCTGGCCAGCCACCGGTAGAGATCATGGCGCTCATCAAGCCATCCGCGCACAGGGCCTTTTTCGACGATGTGAAGCAGGGCAGGGTGCGTGCCGCCCTGGTTTATGGCGGCGATGTTGGCGGGGTGACCGAACTGGCCAGAAGGATCATCCACCTGGCCACCGGGGGCAGTGACGATCCGCTTTCCCTGACCGTCCTCGACGAGGAAATCCTGCGCGAGGATCCCGCCCGCCTGGCCGACGAGGCGCAATCGGTTTCCATGTTCGGCGGCCGTTGTGCCATCCGGGTGCGCGCCGCGGGCGAGGCCTTCGCCAGGGCCATGCGCAACGTGCTCGCCGCGCCGCCGGGCGGCAACATGATCATTGCCGAAGCCGGGGCCTTGAAGGCCTCATCGGCGCTGCGCAAGATGTTCGAGAAGGAAAAGGGCCTGGCCGCCCTGCCGGTCTATGAGGACAGCGCCCGCGACATCGGTCAGATCGTGCGCGAAACCCTGCGCAAGGACGGGCTGGACATTGCCCCGGATGCCCTGGAGGCGCTGGTTTCCATGCTCGGAGCCGACCGTGCCGCCTCGCGGGGCGAGCTGGAGAAGCTGGCCCTTTATTGCCTCGGCCGTCAAAGGGTGAGCCTGGAGGATGTGCAGGCGATTTGCGGCGATGTCTCCGCCCATGCCATGAACGACATGATCGATGCCTTTTTCACCGGCGATGCGCGGCGCGGGGCGGCTCTTTTCTCCGCCTTGCTGGACTCCGGCACCGTGCCTGCCGGCATCCTTGCCAGCGCCAGTCATCATGTGGGTGCCCTGAAGGCCCTGGCCGTGCGGGTGGCGGCCGGCGATGCTCCCCAGCAGGTGGTGCGCTCCGCCCGCCCGCCGGTCTTTTTCAAGCGTCACCCGGCGATGATCCGCCAGCTGAACCTGTGGCCCCTGCCGGCCTTGGAGCGCGCCGATGCCAGCTTGTATGAGGCCACGGAGCAAAGCCGCCTGAAACCCGATCTGGCCGCCCAGATCGCCGAGCGCTGCCTGTTGTCGCTTGGCCTGCGCGCGGCGCGCGCCGCACGGCGTTGAAATCGCCACAATTGCCACCCATATTGCGCTTCAGTGACCGTGGCAACCGGGGAGCAGACATGAACGAGCGCAGTGACATGGAGCGCCACAACGAGGCCTGGCGGGTCTTTGCCGGCCATGACAATGCCACCACGGTGCGCGAGGGATTCTGGCCCAAGATGGGCAAGGTTCTGTCGCGCATTCCCTTCGCCGAGGAGGCCCTGGCGGCGTGGTATTGCGCCTTCGACGCGGCCACGCCCAGGCGCGTCAAGACCATGCTGCTGGCCGCCCTGGCCTATTTCATCATGCCCATCGATCTGATCCCGGACATGCTGCCCGGCCTGGGCTTTACCGACGATCTGACGGTTCTGCTCACCACCATCGGCCTGATCCGCGCCCACATGACACAGCGCCATCACGAGCTGGCCCGCGAGGCCCTGCAGGCCCTCAGGGAAGGCCGCAAGCCCCCCGCCACCCCGCAGAACTGAAGAACTGGCCATTGCCCTTTAGGCCCCATTGCGGCCAAAATCCGCCGCCAAAAAGCCGCCATGCCGGTTTCAGCCCGGTGCTGG
>JALSNA010000201.1 GCA_026987255.1 Hyphomicrobiales bacterium
TCTCGCCGGAGGAATACCGCGAGAAGTGGGGCCTGCCGGCCGATTATCCCATGGTCGCGCCCAATTACGCCAAGGCGCGCTCCGCCCTGGCCAAGAAGATGGGTCTCGGCCAGCGCCGCAAGGGCAGTTGATCCTGGCCAGAAACAGCCATGGAGCAAGAGCCGCCCTTCGGGGCGGCTCTTTTTTTCTCCGCGTCAGTCTTGCCAGCATGGGGGTGTCTGATTCATAGTGGGCAAGGACGAATGATTGTGATTCGTTGCATGGGGGCAGGGCAACACATGATGAATCGCGGGGAAATTCGCGCCTTCAGGGCGCAGCTCTCCTTGCCGGCGCAAGTCGAGCTCTTCGATTACTGGATCTCCTTGAGCAAATCCGGGGCGTTGCCAGCGCGTGAGGATCTTTCTCCGGCGGACATTCCCGGCCTTCTTCCCAATATCTGTCTTCTGGATGTGCTGCCCGCGCCGGACTATTTCCGCGTCCGTCTTGCCGGCACCGCCCTGCGCGATATCTACGGGCGCGAAATCACTGGTGAAACCCTGGCCGGCAGCGGCTGGGAGGCCAGCCGCGATTACTGGCGGCGCAGCATCGAGCTTGTCACCGGAGAGGACAAGCCCGCCGCTGGCATGTTGCGCGCCCCCAGCCAGGGCAAGGATCACCTGGTGCAGTTCTGGCTGCGTCTGCCCTTGCGCGGCCCGCGTCCGGATGGCCGCATGATCCTCGGTCTGGACATTTGTCAGACCATCAGCGCGGTGGACGAAAGCCTGCTCGGCGGCGATGACGGCCAGTGCCTTACCCTCAGCCGCTGATTGTGGCGCCAGCAGCGCCTTCGGAGATGGCCTGCAGTGCTCTGCAAGCTGGATTCGCTCTGCGTGAAGGAAAAAATTTTCCAGATTTTCCATGCGCTTGCGCAAAAACCGCGGGAAGGATGTCCACACCTGTTTGAACCGCTATAGGATAATATTCCTCAGATGGGTATGATGCCGAAAACATCAGGAGGAATGCATGTCCAAAGTCTGTTCGCTTGCCCGCCATGAAACGCCCTCTTCCCCCCCCTCATCGGTTTTGCCAGGCCATGCGGCCGCTGCGCAAAGGCGCGATGCCGTCGTGCGCTGCGTCTCGGCCGCCTTCGGGCTGTCCATGCGCGCCCTGACCACCGCGCGGCGTGCGCGTCCCCATGCCGTTTTCGCCCGTCAGGTCAGCATGTATCTGCTGCACGTGGTATTTTCCCTCAATCCGCAGGTCATTGGCCGGTTGTTCGGCAAGGACCGCTCCACCGTCGCCCATGCCTGCCAGCGGGTCGAGGACAGGCGCGACGATGCCGCCTTCGATGCCTTCCTGCATGACCTGGAGCTGGCGGTCAGCGCCCTCGATTCTGCAATACAAATGAGAACAAAACAAGAACTATTTGTATCCCGCAACACTTTCGCCATGGGAGAGGCCTCATGATGAGCCCGCGTGAATTCGATCGCACCGCGCGCATGGTCCTGGCCCGTCTGGCCGCCAATGGCGGTTTTGCCGCTTGCGAAAGAGGCAAGGGGGGCAAGGCCCTCTGGCGTCTCTATTCGGCCCGCAACAGGGCCCGCCGCCCGCTCATGGACATTCCCGCCGCTGCCGCCGATGCCATGATCGCCAATGGCTGGCTGGCGAAAGGGCAGGGCGGCTGGAGCCTGAGCGCCGCTGGCCGTGCCTGGCTGGAAAAGCGCCAAGGGGGCATCCGGCCGCTGCACGCACAGCAGCCCGGCAGGCGCGAAATGACGGATCCCGATGGCATCACCCGCCATCTGCGCGTCAACCTGGCCGAATCCCCCCTCGACTGGCTGGCGCGGCGCAAGGACAAGTCCGGCAGGCCTTTCCTCAGCCGCGCCCAGGTGCAGGCCGGCGAGCGCCTGCGCGCCGATTACGAGACCGGACGGATGGGCCAGAAGGTCACCGCCTCGTGGGACATGGCCCTGGCCGCCTCCGACCGCCGCCGGGTGCGCAGCCAGGCGCGCGACGGGCTGACCACCAATGAGCGCGCCCTGGCCGCCCGCCAGCGTGTGCATGATGCATTGGAGGCAGCCGGCCCCGGTCTCGACGACATCCTGCTGCAGGTGTGCTGCCTGTCGCGCGGCCTGGAGGCTGCCGAGCGCGCCCTGAACTGGCCGCGCCGCTCCGCCCGCCTCATCCTGCGCATCGCCCTGCAGCGCCTGGCCCTCCATTACGGCCTGGAGAAACCCGCCGCGGCGCACAGCCGCCCGCGCATCACCACGTGGGGCCTGCCCGGCCACAGCCCCGATCACGCCCTGCCGGAACAGGACACCCCCGCCTGAGCGGAAGGTCAATCCCCAGCGCGCAAGAGGTTCGGCGCCTTTGCCCAATAGGGGCTTAAAAAACGCTTGCGCGTCCATCTTCATCCCCTGCCAACCACCCAATCATGGGACACTACGGGTGCTTGGCAGGCGGTAGGGATGGTCTTCAGACAGTTAATGGAAATGCCCAATCGCATTCGGGCATTCTTGCAGATCTGTGAGCCCCACCATGCACAACCATCGTCACTGCCGGATCCGGTCCGGCAATGACGGTGTGGTGGAGCAGCTGGCGCAAATGACAAGCGCTTGCGCCGTTGATGTCTTTGATGAAATGCACGTGAGTTGATGATGCAAGGACGTTTTTGAAATCGGATCGGAGCAACGCGCCCTGGCGCACAAATATCTTTACCCCTCGCCCAGCGCCTTGCGCGCCTCGGCGCGCACGCGCTCGACCATGGCGGTCAGGCCATTGGCCCTTTGCGGGGTCAGGTGTTCCTCCAGCCCCAGCCTGGCCAGGTTGCCCTTGATGTCCATGTCCAGCAGATCGCGCGCCTTCTGGCCCGAAATCATGGTCAGCAGGATGGCCACCAGCCCGCGCACGATCATGGCGTCGCTGTCGCCCTGGAAATGAACGACGGCCTCTTCCGTCCCGGCCTTTTCGACCTTCGGCAGCAGCCACACCTGCGAGACGCAGCCATTGACCTTGTTGGCCTCTGTGCGCGCCTCTTCCGGAAAGGGCTCAAGCTCGCGGCCCAGCTCCATGACATAGCGGTAGCGGTCTTCCCAATCGTCGAGAAACTCGAAATCCGCCGCCAGATCCTCGAATGTGCGCCGCGCCATGAGCCATCACTCCCTGCTGGAAAAATCCTCAAGGGCAGACATAGCCCCAAACGCGGCCACGCGGCAAGCACCCGCACTCTCAAGGCATGAAAATCAGATGTGGCTGCTCACCCGCGCGGGCCGTTCCACGGCACGGTGAGATCCTCGATGCGCAGGGTGTTCTCCGATCCGGCGCCATCATCCTGGCTGTCACGATTGGCCACGCGCGTCACCGATCCGGTAATCAGCCCATCCGCCGCCCGCCTGGGCGCAATGCGCGCATTGTCCTTCCTGACCGGGCTTTCGGGCCGCGAGGGCAGGCTATCGAGCTTCGGCAAGGGCGGGTAGGAGACCTCGCGCGCCGCCACCGGATCCTTGTCCTTCTCCCCCTGGCTCCATTCATAGGCCAGCCGCAGGGAATATTTCACCTTGGCCTGAAGGATGCGCCATGAATCCGCCGCCACCGAACAGACCATGGGCTGGCGGGCGCAGAATCCGCCCGCGTCCGAGGCCGCCTGCATGGCCGCCAGAACGATGGCCGCGCTGCCCGGCTCGCGCCCGGCCGCAATGCCGCGCATCACCGGATCGTCCGGCGGCGGAGAGGGCAGCAGAAAGGCCCCCAGTCCAAGCAACAATGTCGTTCGCACAAGTTTCATGGCAATCCCCCATTGACTGCCATGAACATATCACGCAGGAATAAGTATTGAATGTATCCATGCGCATAAAGTTGAGTAAAAAAATAAGAATAATTGAATAAAATTTTATGTATGGCCTTTGCTTTCCGTGAAGGCCGAAAAGGCCCGGATGGCTTCATCCGGGCCCTGGCAATCTGCGGATCGCGGCCATTCAGGGTTTTCTGGCGGGGCTGAAATTGGTCACCACGGGCTTTGAGGGCTGCTGTGCCGTCTGCCCTGCCGGCGTTGCGGCCGGGGCGGAAAGGGTGCCCAGCAGGCGGTCGGTAATCTTGCGCCGGGCCCTGTTGCGCCGGGTGCTCTGCTTGCGGGGTCTCTTGGCGGCCTTGAGTTTGTTGGGCGCCCCTGTGCGTCCTGATTTGGTTTTTCTCTCCGGTGCGGCAAGAGCGGTCTCCCCCGGGTCCGGGATGCGGATTTCCGTGCCCGGTTTCAGGTTGCGCACCGAGATGCGCCCGGCATTGGCGCGCAGCAGCACAGGATAGGAGAGCACATCGCCATAGGCGGCAAAGGCGATATGGCTCAGGGTATCCCCGGCCATGATCTTGGTGAATCTCTGGCCGTCGCGCATGTAGAAGCGCTCCTTGGATGTGCGCGGATCGCCGCTGAGCGAGGCATTTTCGCTTTCCGCGATCAGCGAGGCCATGAGTCCCTTGTCCTTGCCGGTGGTGTAATTGGCCGCATCCTTCGGGATGACGCTGGCCACCAGCAGGTTGATGTCCACCTTGCCATCCGGCCCCTTGAGGGCATCGGGCAGCGCCTGCTTGCGCTCCTTGAGCGCCCTGGTCAGCAGACCGGCGATCTCGTCCTGGCTGCGGCCCTCCGACAGGGCCTTGTTGACCAGGCTGGCAAGTGCCTGGCGCAGATTGTCCGTCCCGGCATCGCCAGCCTTTTTGTTCAGCCCGCCAAGGGCCTGAACGACATTGGCAGTCAGCGCCTTGAGGGTTTCCGGATCGCCCGCCATGCCGGCCATGGGCTCCGGCTGGGCGGCTGCGGCGGCGGCAGGAGCTGCGGGCTCGGCAGGCTCCTTGGGCGCGCTCACGGGAGCAGGCGCGGCCGCCTCTTGCGGGGCCGCCGCGGGAGCAGGCGGCGCAACGGGCTCAGATGGCGCCGCCTTGGCAACCTCTTGAGTTTTCGCCACGGGGGCTTGCCCTGTGCGCTCTTGCGCAACCGGCGGATTGGCGCTTACCACGGGCCTGTCCAGGGGCGGAGGTGGAGGCAGCTCGCCTGCCGTGGAGGCTTGTGCCGCAAGGGCTTTCGCCTTGGCCGGTTCGGCCTGAATGATGCGCCCGGCATCCTTGGGCGGGGTGGAGATGGGTGTTTTGGCCGCCACTTCGCCCTTCGGCGCGGCCTGCGTCTGCGCCATGCGCAGCTCGGCGCCGGCATTCTGGGTGAAAATGACCGGCGGTTTTGCGCCATTGCGCATGGAGAGCAAGACACCGGCCAGCCCGCCTCCGGCTATGGCCGAGACCATGAAGATGGCCGCCAGAACGGGAAAGGCGCGCCTTTTCGGCGCGGCATTGTGCGCAAACAGAACCTCTTCGAGAGCCGGTTGCTCCACCCCGGCCCGCCTGCTCTTGCCAGGGCGCGCCTTCGCCGCGGCGGAGGGGGCGCCATCGGACTTTTCCATTTCCATGCGGCTCTTTTGCGCCGCCTTGCGCAGCCTTTGCAGGATTTCCTGCGCCTTGTCGGGCGTCGCCGCCGGCTGGCCTGTGGGGCTATGTGGAAAAAACGGCTTGGTCATGGGCAGTCATCCTGTTTGCATCAAGCCCCCTGAAAGTCCCCAATCGTTCCGCATCTTCGTTGCCTTGGTTGCCGGTGTGCCAGTCAAGCCATGCAGTTTGGCGCTGGCTGGGCCGGGAAAAGGCAATTTCTTGCCCTCTCCGCGTCCCTGTGATCATGGCAGGCGCAGTTTGCGGCCCACCGGAATGATGTCCGGGTTGCTGATCACGTTGCGGTTGGCCTGGTAGATCAGCTTCCATTTCGCGCCATCGCCATAATAAGTCCGCGCGATGCTCCCCAGCGTATCGCCCGGCTTGATGGTGATGATGCGCCCGCCCGCCGAGGCGCGCTTGTTCGCCGCCTTGCCCTCCGCGGGCACCTGCGCGGCACTGCCCTCGCTGGCCAGGGCCTTGATGTAATCATCCTGGCCTGTGCTCCTGGTGGCGTTTTGCGCCGCCCTGGTCACCAGTTGCTGGAGCAGGCCGCGCATGTCCAGCTTGCCGCCGGAGCGCTTCATGAGCTCTTCCAGCGAAAGCCCCTTGCGCGCCTTCAGGGCCTCGTCGATGAGCGCCAGGACATCCTCGGAGGACTTGCCCTGTTTCATGGCCTTTTCCACCAGTCCGCCCAGGGCGTTCATCAGGCTTTCGTAATCTTGCGGCGCCTGCTCTTTCTTCTTGCCTTCAAGGACGTTGAGGGAATCCACCACCTGGTCGGTCAGGGCCTTGAGGGTATCGGGGTCGCCCGCCATGCCGCTCATGCCCGCCATGCCGTTCATTCCGGTCTCGGGCACGGGCATGGGCGGCTCCTTGCCGTCCGCCGTCTGGGCCAGGGCCGGGGTGGCCAGCATCAGCGAAGCGGCCGTCAGTGTGATATGCAAAATGTGTCTGGACATGATCCATCCCGTTTGTCTGTTGCCTGCGCCAATGGCCTGCTTGGCCGTCTCAGCGTTTTTTCGGCTTGTGGACGCTCAGGCCGAGCAACAGCCAGTTCTGCATGCCGCCGCGATAGTAATGCAGCTTCTCCGGCGGATATCCGGCCGCCACCAGATTGCGGATGGCGCGCGGCGACTGCCCGCACCAGGGCCCGTTGCAGAACAGCATCAGCTCGCGCGCGCCGCCGAAATCCCACGTGCCGTCTTCCAGTTTCTTGGCGCCAAGAACGGCGAGAATGCGGTCACGATAAGGATTGTCCTTGGCAAAGAGCGGGAAGGGAATGTTGACCGCGCCGGGAATGGTGCCCTTCTTGTGCCACTGGGGGATGCGCGCATCGATGAGCACGCCCTTGTTCTTGGCCACCTGATCCTTGAGGAACTTGATGACCTCCAGCTCGCCGGCGATTTTCACCCCCGCCAGCGGAACGATGGGCTGGATGCAGAACGGCGGGCAGGCGCGCGACGTCTTGGTATAGCTGCCGGTCAGCTTGTGGGTCTTGTCCTGGATGCGCTCGATGCGCACCGTCTTGCCGCCCACCTTGACATCCACATAGGGGATGTCCTTGGTGATGTTCACGTCCCTGGCCTGGGCCGAAAGGGGAACGGCGCTGGTGATGATCAGGGCAAGGGCGGCCATGCCAATTGGCCGGAAATGTTTCGCAACAACAGACATACTCTTTACTCCCGCGTGACCTCCGCTGCCCGGACGGAGGAGGTGTTACAAGGTGTGCTTCAACATGTAATCTGCCCCCTTGCGGTGTGTGATACTCCAATATTTCGCCAAAAGTGACTTAAATATGAAGAATTGGTTAATGCCGCAAATTGTGACCAGAAGACGCGCTCTGCTTGCCGCTTTTCGCGCCCCGGCGCCCCTCAGGGCAGGGGCAGGGACAGGCGCATGCCAGGGGTCAGCCTTGCGGGGCTGGGGATCACCTCCCTGTTGAGCAGGTAGACATAGCCAAAGCGCGCCGCATCGCCATAGAAGCGCGCCGCGATGGCCCGCAGGGTATCGCCCCTGCGCACGATGAGAGTGCGGATGATGAGGCTGTCAGCCCCTTCGATGCGATCGGTGATCTGCTTTTGGGCCGAAGGTGAAGGCTCACCGGCGGCGGGTGTGCGTGGTTCGGGCGGATCTTGCGCCGCTTTCGCCGTGGCTGTCCGCGCTGCGGGCCGGGTGATGGCGGCCGGAGCAAGACGCGGCCTGGGCGGGCGGATGTGCCCCACGATGCGCAGGCCGACGTGAAAGACCGCCACACGCTGGGCGGCCTGCGCGCCGCCAGCAAGACCGGCGGCCAAAAGCAGCCCGGCCAGAAAGACAGGTGCGGTTTTGCCCCCACAGGTTGTGCCCGGATTGCACACGGCGCTTACTCCTCACTAACCATTTCATATTGGCATTGTCCGTCATCCTGTGGCAAGTCCCGTGCCAGATATTTCACTTTGTTATAGGATATCACCACTTGGGTGGCGGGGGATGAATTGGTTGCCTGCCGGTTGACATCCGGTCAATTTGGCACAACCTGGCCATGCATCAAATTTTAGGGCGCAGACCCATAAACCCCGCAGCGGGCCAATGAAAAAGGGCCGCGATGGGATCAGATCCATCGCGGCCCCTGCCGGGTGATGGCGGCTCTGGCTGTTCAGGCCGCCATCAGGTCAGCAGATCGCGCTCCTCGCTCCATTCCTCCTTCAGATCCACCGCGTCATCGGGGCCGAAGCCCAGCTTGGCCAGGCGGCGGCGCTTGTAGGAGAAGTAGAGCACCGGGATGACCACCAGCGTGAGGATGGTGGAAACCAGGATGCCGAAGATCAGCGACACCGCCAGGCCGTTGAAGATCGGATCGTCAATGATGAAGAAGGCCCCCATCATGGCGGCGATGGCGGTCAGCAAGATGGGCTTGGCGCGCACCGCCGCCGACTGGATGATGGCCTCGCGCAGCGGCATCTTGCAGGCGCACTGCTGGTTGACGAAATCGACCAGCAGGATGGAGTTGCGCACGATGATGCCGGCCAGGGCGATGACGCCGATCATCGAGGTGGCGGTGAATTTCGCCCCCAGCAGGGCATGGCCCGGCATGACGCCGATGATGGTCAGCGGAATGGGGGCCATGATGATCAGCGGCACCAGGTAGGAGCGGAACTGCGCCACGATGAGGAAGAAAATGCCGATCAGGCCCACCGCATAGGCAATGCCCATGTCGCGGAAGGTCTCGTAGGTGATGGTCCATTCGCCATCCCATTTCAGCGAGAATCGCACCGGGCTTTCCGGCACCGAGATGAAATACTGCTCCAGGGGCCGGCCGGTGATGTCGCGCGCCTTCTTCAGCTTGCCGGAGATTTCGAACATGCCGTAGAGCGGGCTGTCGATGGGCCCGGCCATGTCGCCCAGCACATAGACCACCGGCAGCAGATCCTTGTGGTAGATCTCGTTCTCGCGCTTGTCATGGATGAGGGTGACGATCTCCGACAAGGGCACCAGCTTGCCGGTGACGGCGCGCACCTTGAGGTTCAGCAGATCCTCCATGGAGCCCTTTTCCGTCGCCGGGAGCTGCACCCGGATGGGTATGGGATACTTGGTCGCCTGGGCGTGCAGGTAGCTGACGTCCTCGCCGCCCAGGGCGGTGGCGATGGCCTGGGCCACCGAGGATTGCGGCACGCCAAGGGCCGCCGCCCTTTGCCTGTCCACCTTGACGATGATGCGCGGGTTGCCCGCCTGGGTGGTGTCGTCGATGTCCACGATGTCCCTGGTGGTCTCGAAGACCTTGCGCACGTTGCGCGCCACCTTGATCTGGCCGCCGTAATCGAGGCCGTAGATCTCGGCCACCAGCGGCGAGAACACCGGCGGGCCGGGGGGCACCTCCACCACCTTGTAGCGGATGGCCGGATCGTGAACCTTTTCGGCCAGCAGCTTGCGCACCTGCAGGGCGATCTCGTGGCTCTTGCGCTTGCGGTGGTGCTTGTCGGTGAGATTGACCAGAATGTCGCCGAAGCGCGATTCCTGGCGCAGGTAGTATTGCCGCACCAGGCCGTTGAAGCCCACCGGCGAGGATGTGCCCGCATAGATCTGGTAGTTGGTCACCTCCGGGATGGTGTCGAGCACATCGGCGATGTCGAGCAGCACCTTCTGGGTCTTTTCGAGCGCGGTGCCATCGGGCATGTCCACCACGATCTGGAATTCCGACTTGTTGTCGAAAGGCAGCATCTTGAGGATGACGAGCTGGAAATAGCCCAAGGATGCGGCCGCGCCCATGAGAATGACCATGGTGAAGATCAGCAGATAGCGCTTGGTGCGCCCCCACCAGCCAAGCCCCAGGAAGGGGCCGAGGAGAAAGCCGAAGAACCTGCGCCCGCGGCTCATCTCCTGCTTCAGATGCTCCTCTTCCGCCCTGGTGTGCTTGTGGCCCTTGACAATGAGCTTGAAGGCCAGCCACGGAGAGATGATGAAGGCCACCGCCAGGGACAGAAGCATGCCCATGGAGGCATTGATCGGGATGGGGCTCATGTAGGGGCCCATGAGGCCGGTGACGAAGGCCATGGGCAAGAGGGCCGAAATCACCGTCAGGGTGGCCAGGATGGTGGGCGAGCCCACCTCGTCCACCGCCTGCGGGATCAGCACCCAGGGCTTGCGCCCGTCGCCCATCTCCAGATGGCGGTGGATGTTCTCGACCACCACGATGGCGTCATCCACCAGGATGCCGATGGAGAAGATGAGGGCAAAGAGCGACACCCGGTTGATGGTGAAGCCATAGGCCCAGGAGGCGAAAAGGGTCACCGCCAGGGTGGAAAAGACCGCCAGGCCGACGACGATGGATTCGCGCCAGCCCATGGTGATGAGCACCAGGAAGACCACCGAGGCGGTGGCGAAGGCCAGCTTCATGATCAGCTTCTTGGCCTTGTCGTCGGCCGTCTTGCCATAGTTGCGGGTCACCGTGACCTTCACCCCTTGCGGGATGAACACGCCCTTGAGGCGCTCGATGTGCCTGATGAGCTTCTTGGCGATGACGACGGCGTTCTTGCCCGGCTGCTTGGCCACCTCGATGGTCACCGCCGGGAAGCGCCCGGCAGGCGCCCCCTTGGCCAATTCGGCCGGACCCGGGGCATAGGTCACGTAGTTTTTCGGCGTATCGGGGCCCAGGGAGATATCGGCCACGTCGGCCAGATAGACGGGCTTGCCGCCGAACAGGCCGACGACCAGTTTCTGGACCTCCTCGGGGCGCGACAGGAAGGTGCCGGCGCGCACCGGGATTTCCAGATTGTCGCGGATGATGCTTTGCCGGTCGGTGGAGGCGTTGGAGGCCAGAAGGGCCTTGCGCAGATCGTCCAGGGCCAGCCCGTAGCCATCCAGTTTCTGCGGATCGATGCGCACGTTGACCACCCTTTCCGGCCCGCCGATGGTGCGCACCTGGCGGGTGCCGGGGATGCGCTTGAGCTCGGCCTCCAGGGTATGGGCGACGCGCAGCAGGTCATGGGCGCTCTTCTTGCCGGACGGATCCCACAGGGTGAAGGTGACGATGGGGATGTCGTCGATGGAGCGCGGCTTGACGATGGGCTGGCCGGCGCCCAGGTTGCGCGGCAGCCAGTCCATGTTGGAGAACACCTTGTCATAGAGGCGCAAGATGGCGTCGGTGCGGTTCTCGCCCACCTTGTACTGGATGGTCAGCACGCTCATGCCCGGCCGCGAGACCGAATAGACATGCTTCAGGCCGGAGATTTCCGCCAGCACCTGCTCGGCGGGGGTTGTCACCAGCTGTTCCACCTCCTTGGCCGAGGCGCCGGGAAAGGGGATGAAGACATTGGCGAAGGTGACATTGATCTGCGGCTCTTCCTCGCGCGGCGTGATCATGGCGGCGAAGAAGCCCGACAGCAGCGTGGCGATGAGCAAAAGCAGGGTGATCTCATTGCGCACGAAGGTGCGCGCGATAATGCCGGAAAGACCCATTTTCATGATCATTCTCCGCCCTTTTCAAGGCTGGCGGCCTCCTCGGCGCGCGCCTTTTCGCGCTCCTTCAGGGCGATGGCCGCCTGCAATGGGTCAAGGGCGATGACATCGCCATCTTCCAGTCCGGAGAGCACCTCCACCATGCCCTTGTCGAGCGGCCTGCCGGTGCGCACCTGCTGCAGCTGCATGCGCCCGTCCTTGCCGAGCCGGTAGACGCCGGCCAGCTCGCCGCGGCGGGCGATGGCGCGTTCCGGGATGGCCAGAACGGCGGCCTTTTCCACTGCAAAGGCGCCCTTCACCAGCATGCCGGGGAAGAGATTGACGCCCTTTTCGGCCAGATAGAGACGCACCGTGACGGTGTTGGTCTGCGGATTGGAATAGGGAAAGATGACCAGGCGCGAGACCTTCAGCCGCTTGTGGCCGTCCAGATCGAGCACCACCGAGGCCTGGCGCTTTTCGCGCACGATGGGCACATAATGCTGCGGCAGCTCCACGTGGGCGCGCAGCTCATCGAGGGAAAAGCCGGTCATCAGCGGCTTGCCGGGGGCGGCCAGCTCGCCGATCTGCACATGGCGGGCGGTGACGATGCCGGAATAGGGCGCGCGCACCTTGGTATATTGCAGCTGCTCCTCGGCCTGCTTGAGGGCCGCCTTGGCCTGCGCCAGGGCGGCGCGGGCGGCATCATATTCGGCGCGTGACTGGTCGAGCCGCGCCTTGGGAACGGTTCTTTGCCTGTAGAGCTTGGAGACGCGGGCAAAATCCTGCTGGGCGGCGGTAAGGCGCGCCTGGGCGGCCTTGACGGCGGCCCTGGCCTGCTCCAGCCCGGCCCTTTGCTGGGTGTCGTCCAGCTCCACCAGCAGATCGCCGGCCTTGACCCGGTCGTTGACATCGAAGTGAATGGCCTTGATGCGCCCCGATGTCTGGGCCGAGATGGTGGACTGGCGCACCGCCTCCACCACGCCCTCGAACAACCGCTCGCGGGTCATTTCATGGCGTGTCACCTTTGTCGTCTCGAGTGTCGCGGCCGCCGCCGGAGCCACTGTCATCAGGGCCGCCAGGGCCGCCAGAACCATGCGTTTCATTTTTTGCCGTTCCCGAATTTGTCATTGCTGCCGCCAAATGGGCAAAAACCATCCCCTGCGCGCCATTGGGCATCTTTATCAACAGCCTGAAGACCATCCTCACTCCCTGCCAACCACCCATGGTGCCCCATGATCGGGGCGGGTGGCAGGGGGAGGATGGACGCACAGGCGCTTTTCAAGACCCCATTGTCTCACATGGGTTCGCAAAGGCAAGCCCGCAGGGGCATATTCATTCGCAAACATATATATTAGAGAAGCCTAATATAACAACCCCCGCATTCCACCCCCCGGGATGGGCCCGGGCCGCGCCACAAACCAAAACCGCAAGGAACAGCAGTCAGCAAAGCAATCGGCAGGCCGTCCCACGGCCTGGAGCATTCCGCAGGCTCTGGCGCAGGCAGAAAACCGCAGTCATCCGCCCACGGAACAGCAGTCAGCAAAACCCTTGGCAGGCCGTCCCACGGTCCCGGAGCGTTCCGCAGGCTACAGCGCAGGCAGAAAACCGCGGTCATAAGCCCACGGAACAGCAGTCAGCAAAACACTTGGCAGGCCGTCCCACGGTCCCGGAGCATTTCACAAGCTCCAGCGCAAGCAGAAAACCGCAGTCATAAGCCCACGGAACACCGGTCAGCAAAGCAATCGGCAGGCCGTCCCACGGCCCCTACCAGCTTTGTTCGTACATTTTGACGGCGCGGTTCATTTCGGCGAGCAGGGGAAGGTTATCCTGGGCGATGGCGCGCAGGGTTTCGGGG
>JALSNA010000202.1 GCA_026987255.1 Hyphomicrobiales bacterium
AATCCTTGCGCGGCCAAGAAGATGATGAACCCGTGCAACCCCTGTGCGGCCAAGAAGATGATGAACCCGTGCAACCCCTGTGCGGCCAAGAAGAAAGTGATGAACCCGTGCAATCCCTGCGCGGCCAAGAAAAAGATGAACCCGTGTAATCCCTGCGCGGCCCAAAAAAAAAAGTAAATCCATGTAATCCCTGCGCGGCCCAAAAGACCATGAATCCGTGCAAGGCGGCCAATCCTTGCGCCGCGAAGAATCCCTGCGCGGCGGCCGGGAATCCGTGCAATCCGTGCAACCCCTGCGCGGCGGGCAAGAAGAAAATGAAACAGGTCGGCAGGGACGAGGCCAAGGCGCTCTATGAGAAACTCGCCGCCACGCTGCCTGCGCAATACCGCGGCGGCGAACATTGGGCCACCGCCAGGGACTGGACGAAGTGGACCAATTTCGCCACCGCCCCCTATCTTGCCGACAGCCACGGCAATCGCTACGTGGTCAATCTGGCCAACAAGATCGCCGCCAGGGTCTATGGCCAGTATGACAAGCTCAAGGCCATGCCCCCCGGCGGCACCATCCTGAAGCCCTCTTTCACCGTGGGCGCCGATGGCAAGGCCAGGCCCGGCCCGCTGTTCATCATGGAGAAGATGACCAAAGGCTGGAACCCGGCCACCGGCGACTGGCGCTATGCCATGATCCTGCCCGGCGGCAAGACCTTCGGCGTCACAAAGGGACCGAACTCCGCCGGCATGGCCTTCTGCCAGGAATGCCACGCCGGGGCAAAGGACAACGACATGCTCTTCTTCCTCGATGAAGAGGTGCGCAGGAAGTGACACACCACTTGCAGCCTCCGGGCCTTGGCGCCCGGAAGGCCCTGCTTGCCGGCCATTGCACCATGACCTCACGTGTTCGCCATGCCCTCGCGGTGCTGATCGCAACCGCCTTTCCCGCCCTGGCCACCCAGGCCGCCGGTCGCCTCTTTGGCCCGGCCATCCCCCTCGATGCCACGCACCTGCGTCTGGGCTCCCAGGTGGTGAAACTGGCCGGCATCGCCGCCCCCGCCCTCGATATCAAATGCCTGTGGAAGGGCAGGACAGCCCTGCCCTGCGGCCGCATGGCCCGTGCCGCCTTGCGCGATCTGACCGCCGGCGCAACCGTCATGTGCCATCACGACGGCAATCTCCACGGCCTGCGCTGCCAGGCGGATGGCTATGACCTGGCCGAAGGTCTCATCCATGCCGGTTGGGCCATCCCCCTCCCCGGCGCACCCGCCAGATGGTTTGCCGAAAAAAGGCGCGCCAGGGCCCGCCGCCTCATGCTGTGGCGCGCCACAACCCTGAATGGCCGCCCTTTCATGGCCGCCCTGGCGCCGTCCGATGCCGATGCCAGGTAGGCTTTCTGGTGTCTCTGAAAAGGCTTGCGCGTCCACCCTCATCCCCTGCCAACCACCCCGACCATGGGCACTACGGGTGGTTGGCAGAGAATGGGAATGGTCTACGCCCCAAAGATGTCTTTCGTAAAAATTGAACCATTTTCCTGCGTAAAATATCAATGGTTGCAATATATGGTGTCTGCGGTCATTTTGGCAGATACTGGACATGACACCATGTCCTGAGGATTCCGGGGAGCATGAATCTCGAGCGGGAATATGACATCCGGGGGCGCGTGCCCGCCCACCGTGAGATCATGGATGGCTGGACGCGCCAGGCCCTGGCCTTTCGCTCCGGCATGGCGGCATGCGGGCGCGGCGATTCCGATGTCATCTATGGCCATCATCCGCGCCATGTCTATGATCTCTTCCTGCCCGAAAAGGACGCGGGCGGGCCGGTGGCGCTGTTCCTTCATGGCGGCTACTGGAAGGCCACGGAGCTGGACAAGAGCAGGTTTTCCCACCTGGCCGCCGGTCTGACCGGCCTTGGCGTGCCCGTGGCCGTGGCCAGCTACCGGCTGTGCCCGGAGGTGGAGATTTGCTCCATCATCGGCGATGTGCGCCAGATGACCGCCCATCTGGCGCGCCGCCTGGCCCGGCCGGTGATCGCCATCGGCCACTCCGCCGGGGCGCATCTGGCCGCCTGCCTGCTGGCCACCGACTGGAAGGCGCGCGGCTTCGAAACCGATATAGTCCCCGCCGCCCTGGGCATTTCCGGCATCTATGACTTGCGCCCCTTGCTGGCCACCTCCCACAACGAGGCCTTGAGGCTCGATGAAATGTCCGCTTTTGCCGCCAGCCCGCTCATGTGGCCCGCCCCCAAGGGCAAGGCCCTGCATCTGGCGGTGGGCGCAAGGGAAGGCGATGAACTCATCCGCCAGAGCTGCTCCATCGCGGCCGCCTGGCGTGGCTGCGGGGTAAAGGCCAATTGCGAAATCCTCGATCGAGAGGATCATTTCACCATCCTGGACGGGATGACAAAGGCCGATGGCCCCTTGACGCGGGCCGCCCATGCGCTAAGCCTTGGGGCATGACGCAAGAGAGCTCCATCATTACCCCATCGGGCAAATCCGCGGCGACGGAAAACTTCCCCGTCGGCTCCTTTCTCATCGCCCCTGCCTTGCGCCCGCATGTGGCGGCCTATTACGCCTGGGCCAGGGCCATCGACG
This sequence comes from Hyphomicrobiales bacterium, assembly GCA_026987255.1. Classification (GTDB taxonomy): domain Bacteria; phylum Pseudomonadota; class Alphaproteobacteria; order Rhizobiales; family Aestuariivirgaceae; genus Thermopetrobacter. Next base: position 2,587 of record JALSNA010000202.1, read on the forward strand.
ACATTGCCGACGATCCCGAACTGGACGGGCAGGAAAAGCTGCGCCGCCTGGACAAGATGGAGCTGGCCCTGGCCGGGGCCATGGGGCGGCGCGATCCGGCCCTGGCTGTGGCGCGCAATCTGCGCCAGAGCCTTCTGCAGACGGATGTGCCCTTTTCCACCGCGCTCGATCTGGTCAGCGCCTTCAAGCAGGACGTGGAGAAATCCCGCTATGGGAGCTGGGACGAGCTCATGGACTATTGCGACCGCTCGGCCGCGCCGGTGGGCCGGTTCTTGCTGCATCTGCACGGCGAAAGGGCCGCGGCGGCCTTTGATGCATCGGATGCCCTGTGCAAGGCCTTGCAGGTCATCAACCATCTGCAGGACTGCAAGGAGGATTACATCGGTCTGGACCGGGTCTACCTGCCGCAGGACTGGATGGAAAGACATGGGGCCAATGACGCCATGCTGGGCGCGCCCATGTGCACCGAAAACCTGCGCAAGGTGCTGGATGAGTGTCTGAACGCAACCCGCGATCTCATGGAGACGGCGCAAGGATTGCCTGCCTTGTTGCGCTCCCGCCGCCTGGCGATGGAATCGGCGGCCATCGTCAACATAGCCCAAGAGCTCATCGCCGAGCTGGCCGGGCGCGATCCGCTGAAGGCCAAAGTCAGGCTTTCAAAGGGGCAATATGCAATGGCCATGCTCAAGGGCGTCTGGCATGGCTGGCGGGCCGGCGGAGGGCGCGCATGAGCTGGATATTCTGGCTTGGACTTTCACTCGTGATCTGCTGGGGTGTGCTGATTTTCCGCTGGCATGGATTCTGGCGCATGGACACCCGCCTGCCGCCCGCCCCGGCCATGCCGCCGCATGGC
>JALSNA010000203.1 GCA_026987255.1 Hyphomicrobiales bacterium
CCACGGACCCCATCCGCCCCCTCTCGCCCGCGGTCTTGGAAAACCGGACGACATGATCCGTTCCGTCATGGACAGTTCAAAGCAAAGGCCCGCCACAAGAGGCGGGCCTTTGTGCTTTTCCAATCCTGGAAGCGGTCTATTTCTTGACGATCACCTTGGCGCCGATCTTGACGCGCTTGTAAAGGTCGATGACATCCTCGTTGCGCAGCCGGATGCAGCCGGAGGAGACATTGTGACCGATGGTCCATGGCTGGGAGGTGCCATGAATGCGATAGAGCGTATCGCGGCCATTCTGATACAGATACATGGCGCGCGCGCCGAGCGGATTTTCCGGCCCGCCCTTCATGACCTCGGGCAGCTTGCGGCCATATTCCTTCAACTCGCGGGCGATCATCTCCTTGGGCGGATGCCAGGCCGGCCATTCCGCCTTGCGGCCCACCTTGGCGATGCCCGACCACTGAAAGCCCGAGCGGCCGACGCCGATGCCATAGCGCATGGCCTGGTCATTGCCGAGAATCAGATAGAGATACTTGCGCCAGGTGTCGATGATGATCGTGCCGGGCTTTTCATCACTGACATAGCGAACCTTGCGCGCGGCATATTTTTCCTTGTTGAAGGTCCATTTGCGCGCACTGAAGTTCTGGATTTTCTTGTTCGCGAAACCAGGTTCCGCAGTCAGAAGGCTGCCCGTCAGAATGAGGGCAAAGGCGGCCAGGGCCGCCACAAACCACCGTTTCATCGATATCCTCCCCGGATCTCATGCCAAAAGCCCACCTCCCGGCAGGGCCGCAAAATCGGACGTTACGATGATTCTGTCAAGATGGAAGCGGCGGTTCTCCCCCGGCTTTCAGGTGGCGAAGCGAAAATGCATGACATCGCCATCCTGCACGATGTAGTCCTTGCCCTCCAGGCGCATCTTGCCGGCCTCGCGGGCCCCGGCCTCGCCCTTGCAGGCGATATAGTCCTCATAGGCGATGACTTCGGCGCGGATGAAGCCCTTTTCGAAATCGCTGTGAATGACGCCGGCCGCCGCCGGGGCAGGAGTGCCGCGGCGCACCGTCCAGGCGCGGGTTTCCTTGGGGCCGACGGTGAAATAGGTGATCAGATCGAGAAGATCGTATCCGGCCCGGATCAGCCGGTCCAGCCCGGCCTCATGCAGGCCGAGGCTTTCGAGGAACTCGGCGCGTTCGGCCGCATCGAGCTGGGCCAGCTCCTCCTCGATGGCCGCCGAGATGATGACCGTGCCCGCCCCCTGCCGGCGCGCCATCTCCTCGACCCGATCCGAAAAGGCATTGCCGCTGGCCGCGGAGGCCTCATCCACGTTGCACACGTAGAGAACCGGCTTGGAGGTCAGAAGATTCAGCGCCTGAAAGTCCCTTTCCTGCTCCGGCGGAATGTCCGCCATCCGGGCCGGCTTGCCCTGCTCAAGCAGGTCCGTGGCCTTGCGCATGAGGGCAACCTGATACCGGGCCTCCTTGTCGCCGGTTTGCGCCTTCTTTTCCAGCCGGGAGAGGCGCTTTTCCAGGCTTTCCAGATCGGCGAGCATGAGCTCGGTCTCGATGATTTCGGCATCTCGGATGGGATCGATGCCGCCTTCCACGTGGGTGATGTCGGCATCCTCGAAGCAGCGCAGCACCTGGATGATGGCGTCCACCTCGCGGATATTGGCCAGGAACTGGTTGCCCAGCCCCTCCCCCCTGGAGGCCCCGCGCACCAGCCCGGCTATGTCCACGAAGGTGATGCGGGTGGGGATGATCTCCTTCGATGCGGCGATTTCGGCCAGGGCGTCCTGGCGCGGATCGGGCACCGCCACCTCGCCGACATTGGGCTCGATGGTGCAGAAGGGATAGTTGGCCGCCTGGGCGGCGGCCGTCTGGGTGAGGGCGTTGAACAGGGTGGACTTGCCCACGTTGGGCAGCCCCACGATGCCGCATTTGAACCCCATCTCGTCAATCCTTGTGGTTGTGGCCCTTGCCCGCCTGCGGGCGGGTATCCAGGGCAACCTTGTTCATGAAGCGGGCGAAATCGCCTTTGGCCAGCAGATCCGCGTGGGCGGCGATGGCATCGATGAGCGGCTCCAGCCAGTCGCGGTCGGCCCTGGCGAAATCGCGCAGCACGTAGGCGTGCACGGCGCGCTTGTCTCCGGGGTGGCCGATGCCCAGCCGCAGGCGGTGAAAATCCGCCCCCATGTGGGCCATGATGGAGCGCAGGCCGTTGTGCCCGGCATGACCGCCGCCGCTCTTGACGCGCAGCTTGCCCGGCGCAAGGTCGAGCTCGTCATGAATGACCAGGACATCTTCAGGCGCCAGCTTGTAGAAACGCACCGCCTCGCCCAGCGAGCGGCCCGATTCGTTCATGAAGGTCATGGGCTTGAGCAAAAGCGTCTTTTCGCCGCCCAGGCGCCCTTCGGCCACCTCGCCGGAAAAGCGCCGCCGCCACGGGGAAAAACCGTGACGGCGGGCGATTTCGTCAACCGCCATGAAGCCGATGTTGTGCCGGTTGGCGGCGTATTTGCCGCCGGGGTTTCCCAATCCGGCAATCAGTTTCATGGCTCAAGGTCCCGGTTTGACGGCGCAAGGCAGGTGCCGGGCCGCCTTACTCTTCGCTCTGTGCGCCTTCGGCTCCGGCTGCCTCTTCGGCGCCTTCGGCCTCTTCACCTTCTTCGGCCTCGGAGGCGGCAGGTCCGGCGCCGGTGATGGTGCACAGGGTAAAGTCGCGATCGGTGATGGTCGGCTCGACGCCATCGGGCAGATCGACTTCCGAGATGTGCACGCTGTCGCCGATTTCCAGGCCGGCCAGATCGACGACGATCTTCTCCGGAATGTCGCGGGCGCGGCAATAGACCTCGACCATGTGACGCACCACGTTGAGCGCACCGCCGCGCTTGATGCCGGGGCAGATGTCCTCGTTGATGTAGTCCACCGGGATTTCCAGGGCGATGCGCGCCCCCTTGCCCAGGCGCAGGAAGTCCACATGCAGGGGGAAATCCTTGACCGGATCGAACTGCACGTCGCGCGGAATGGTGCGGGTGGTCTCGCCGCCCTCCACCTCGATCTCCACCAGGGTGGATTCGAAGCGGCCGCGGTTGATCTGCTTGAACAGCTCGACATAATCGACGGAGATGAGCTCAGGCTCCTTCTCGTCGCCATAGATGACAGCCGGAACGCGCCCGGCGCGGCGTTCGGCGCGTGCGGCCCCCTTGCCGCCCCTTGCGCGCTTCACAGCCTTCATTTTGATGATCTCGGCCATGGATGACTCCTTGCATTCATGAAAAGACAAAGAGACGACACCGCCCGCGCAAGGGCTTGCGCGCCGGTTTCGCCTGCTGGTGGTTGATGGGCTCCGGCGGGTCTTCCTCCAGGGGTGAACGTGGCCCCGCCGCAAGCGCAACGGGCGCATATAGCCAGAAAGCCCCCCGCTTGGCAAGC
>JALSNA010000204.1 GCA_026987255.1 Hyphomicrobiales bacterium
AGTCAGCCAAAGAATCGGCCGGCCGTCCCACGGCCAGAAAACTGCAGTCCTTTCCTTATGGTTCACCAGTCAGCAAAGCAATCGGCTGGCCGTCCCACGGCCCCCACGGCCTCAGGTGTTGCCCAATTTTCGGCGTGAAAAGAAGACCGTTGTCCTTTCCTTATGGTTCACCAGTCAGCCAAAGAATCGGCCGGCCGTCCCACGGCCAGAAAACCGCAGTCCTTTCTATACGGTTCACCAGTCAGCCAAAGAATCGGCTGGCCGTCCCACGGCCCCCACGGCCTCAGGTGTTGCCCAATTTTCGGCGTGAAAAGAAGACCGCAGTCCTTTCCCTGCGGTTCACCAGTCAGCAAAGCAATCGGCTGGCCGTCCCACGGCCCCTACGGTCACATGTTGGGGTAGGTGGGGCCTTCGCCGCCCTGGGGGGTATTCCAGGTGATGTTTTGGGCCGGGTCCTTGATGTCGCAGGTTTTGCAATGCAGGCAGTTGGCGGCATTGATGCGCAGGATTTTTTCGCCCTTTTCCTCGACGATTTCGTAGACTCCGGCGGGGCAGTAGCGCTGCGCCGGTTCGGCATAGAGGGGCAGGTTCACGCGCACCGGGATATCCGGGTCGGAAAGATGCAGATGACAGGGCTGGTTTTCGTCATGGGCCACGGAGGCGAAGGCAAGGTTGGTGAGGCGGTCGAAGGAGAGCTTGCCATCGGGTTTGGGATAGGCGATGGGGGGGCAGGCGCTGGCCGGTTTCAGGCAGGCGTGATCGGGCTTGCCATGTTTGAGGGTGCCCAGGAGCGGGCGGCCAAGGAGGTGCGCCGCCCACATGTCCAGCCCGCCGAGGACAAGCCCGCCCAGCATGCCAAGGCGCGACAGCAGGGGCTTGACATTGCGCACCCTGGCCAGATCGGCATGCACCCATGAGGCGGCCAGGGCCTCTTCATAGCTGGAGAGGGTATCTTGGGCGCGCCCGGACGCGATGGCGGCGCTGGCCGATTCGGCGGCCAGCATGGCCGATTTCATGGCATTGTGGGTGCCCTTGATGCGCGCCACGTTGAGAAAGCCTGCCGCATCGCCGATGAGTGCGCCGCCGGGAAAGGCCAATGCAGGCAGCGATTGCAGCCCCCCTTCGGAGAGGGCGCGCGCCCCATAGGCGATGCGCCGCCCGCCGCTCAGGTGCGCGGCGATGCGCGGATGGTGCTTGAAGCGCTGAAACTCCTCATAGGGCGACAGCCAGGGGTTGGCATAATTCAGATGGGTGACAAAGCCCACCGCCACCTGGTTGTTCTCCAGGTGATAGAGAAATCCCCCGCCGCCGGTTTTCATGTCCAAAGGCCAGCCCATGGTGTGCAGCACCTCGCCGGGATGGTGCCTTTCGGCCGGGATTTCCCACAGCTCCTTGATGCCAAGACCATATTTTTGCGGCTCGCGGCCTTCATCGAGACCGAAGCGGGCGATGAGCGCCTGCGCCAGGGAGCCGCGCGCACCCTCGGCGATGAGGATGTATTTGCCGTGGATTTCCACTCCCGGCTCATAGGCGGCGGTGGGTTTGCCGGCCTTGTCCAGCCCCATTTCGCCCGCCACCACGCCGGCAAGCGCGCCGGACTCATCGAAGAGGGGGGCGGAGGCGGCAAAGCCGGGATAGATCTCCACGCCCAGCTCCTCTGCCTGTCCGGCCAGCCAGCGGCACAGGTTGCCCAGCGAGGCGGCGAACATGCCCTTGTTGGAAAGAAACGGCGGCATGAGCGCGTGCGGCACGCGGATGGCGGCGGTTCTGGTCAGAAGCAGGAAGGAATCGCGCCTCACCGGCGTGGTCAGCGGCGCGCCGCGCCCGGCCCAGTCCGGGATCAGCTCGTCCAGGGCGCGGGTGTCGATGAGCGCGCCGGAGAGGATATGCGCGCCCACCTCGGCGCCCTTGTCCAGCACGCAGACGGACATTTGCGCATCGAGCTGTTTGGCCCGGATGGCCGCCGCCAGTCCGGCCGGCCCGGCGCCAACGATCACCAGGTCATAGTCCATGCGCTCGCGGCGGACGGTATCGGTCATGAACGGGCCTTTCGTGCTGACGGGATTTGATGAGCTTCTTGCCGAAGCGGTGCGGTTTCCTGTTATAGTCCGCATGGTCAGACAGGCAAGATGACCTTTGGCCAAGGCGAACGGGACGTGATCACAGATGACCCGACGGGACGACATGGACGCACGACAAGCCGCCGCCCTGCTGGCATGGCAGGTGGAGATGGGGGCGGACGAGGCCATCGCGGAAATGCCCATCGATCGCCTGGCGGGCGAAAAGCCGCCCGCGCCACCGCGAAAGGAAATGCCGCCCGCCGCGCCAGAGGCGGCGCAGCCCCGGCAATATCCGCCACAAGCCGGGCCGCGCGATCCGGCGGCGAGGCAGCAGGCGGCGCAGGCTGCCCAATGCGCAACCCTGGAGGAGATCGCCGCCGCATTGGACGCCATGACGGATTTTCCCCTGCGCGCCACCGCCACCCATACGGTGCACACCGATGGCAACCCGCGCGCCCATGTCATGCTCATAGGCGAGGCTCCGGGCCGCGAGGAGGATCTGCGCGGCAGGCCCTTCGTCGGCCGCTCCGGGCAGTTGCTGGACAGGATGCTGGCCGCCATCGGCCTGTCGCGCCAGGCCGAAGAGCCGGAAAGCTCGGTGCTCATTTCCAATGTCGTCTTCTGGCGCCCGCCGGGCAACCGCAAGCCCACCGAGCAGGAGGCGGCCCACTGCCTGCCGTGGCTGGAGCGCACCATGGAGATCGCAAGGCCAAGGGTCATCGTCTGCCTCGGCGCCACCCCGGCCCATCACCTGACCGGCCAGACGAAGGGCATTCTGAAACTGCGCGGCACATGGCTGGAATATGCGGGCAAGGATGGCGCCATCCCTGTGCTGCCCACCCTGCACCCGGCCTATCTGCTGCGCCAGCCGGTGCAAAAGCGCCTGGCGTGGCGCGATTTCCTCTCCCTGAAAATACGGCTGGAGGAATTGCGCCAGACATGATAGCCCTCGGTGTGACTTCGCAATGGGGGTCTCTGAAAACGCTTGCGCGTCCATCCTCTCCCCTGTGCCAACCACCCAGGTCATGGGACGCTACGGGTGGTTGGCAGGGGGTGAGGATGGTCTTCAGACAGTTAACAGAGATGCCCAACAGCCATGCAAACGAGGATACCGGACATGCCCTGCGCACATGGAGACAACCGCCAGTTCATCCCCCTCGGCATCGCCGTCATCACCGTGTCCGACACCCGCACCCTGGAGGACGACAAGTCCGGCAAGGTGCTGGCCGCAAGGATCGAAAAGGCCGGCCACAGGCTGGCGGACCGGGCCATCATCATCGATGACGCCAAGCTCATCCGCGAGCAGTTGCAGAAGATGCTGGCCGAGCCGGAGGTGGA
>JALSNA010000205.1 GCA_026987255.1 Hyphomicrobiales bacterium
CCGTCTACATCGACGATGACGAGGCCTTCGGTCTGTGGAAGAAAATCGCCGGATTGCCGGATGAAAAGATCATCCGCATCGCCGGATCGGACAATTTCTGGTCCATGGGCGAGACCGGCCCGTGCGGTCCGTGCTCGGAAATCTTCTACGATCACGGCCCCGAAATCCCCGGCGGCCCGCCCGGCTCTCCGGATGAGGACGGCGACCGCTTCGTGGAGATCTGGAACCTGGTCTTCATGCAGTATGACCAGATCTCGCCGGAGGAGCGCATCGATCTGCCCAAGCCCTCCATCGACACCGGCATGGGCCTGGAGCGCATCGCCGCGGTGCTGCAGGGCACCAACGACAATTACGACATCGACCTGTTCAGGACCCTGATCGGCGAGATCGAGGCACTTTCCGGGGTGCGCGCGCAGGGGCGCTACAAGCCCTCGGCGCGGGTCATCGCCGACCACCTGCGCGCCAGCGCCTTTCTCATCGCCGATGGCGTTCTGCCCTCCAACGAGGGGCGCGGATATGTGCTGCGCCGCATCATGCGCCGCGCCATGCGCCACATCGAGCTTCTGGGCGTGCGCGAGCCGATGATGCACAAGCTCTTCCCCACCCTGGAGCGCGAGATGGGCCAGGCCTATCCGGAGCTGGGCGAGGCCGCCGGGCTGATCACCGAGACCATGCTGCTGGAGGAGACGCGCTTTCGCAAGACCCTGGAGCGCGGCCTGAAGATCCTGGAGGAAAAGAGCGCCGGACTGGGCAAGGGCGATGTCTTCCCCGGCGAGGTGGCCTTTCAGCTTTATGACACCTATGGCTTTCCGCTCGATCTGACCGAGGATGCCCTGCGCGCGCGCGGCATTACGGTGGACAAGGCGGCCTTCGATGCGGCCATGCAAAGGCAGAAGCAGGAGGCGCGCAAGCACTGGGCCGGTTCCGGCGAGGCGGCCGACGAGGCCATCTGGTTCGCCCTGCGCGACGAGCTGGGGGCGACGGAGTTTTTGGGCTATGACACCGAAAAGGCCGAGGGCGTTGTTACCGCCATCGTGCGCGACGGCGAAAGGATGGAGGGCCTGAAGGAAGGCGAAGAGGCCATGGTGGTCTTCAACCAGACGCCCTTCTATGGCGAATCCGGCGGCCAGGTGGGCGATAAGGGCATGGTGCGCACAGCTTCCGGCGCGGTCTTCGAGGTCACCGATACGAAAAAGAAGCTGGGGGCTATCCATGCCCACGCGGGCAGGCTCGTCAAGGGCGCCATGGCGGTGGGCGACGTGGCCGAGCTGGAGGTGGATCATGCCGCCCGCGCCGCCACCCGCCAGCACCATTCGGCCACCCATATCCTGCACGAATCCCTGCGCCAGATCCTGGGGACGCACGTCACGCAGAAGGGCTCCCTGGTGGAGCCCGGCCGGTTGCGCTTCGATTTCGCCCATCCGAAGGGTCTCAGCGGCGAGGAGCTGGAGAAGGTGGAGGCGCTGGCCAACCGGGTCATTGCCCAAAATGACGAGGTGACCACCCGCCTGATGGGCATAGACGAGGCCCGCCAGGCCGGGGCCATGGCTTTGTTCGGCGAGAAATACGGTGACGAGGTGCGGGTGGTCGCCATGGGCCGCCAGCCGCAGGGCACTGGGAACAAGGACATCTTTTCCCTCGAATTGTGCGGCGGCACCCATGTGAGCCGCACCGGCGACATTGGCCTGGTCAAGGTGGTTTCCGAAGGCGCCGTGGCCTCCGGCGTGCGGCGCATCGAGGCGCTGGCCGGCGAGGCGGCCCTGGCGCACATGGAAAAACAGGAAAAGCTGCTGGGCGAGATCGCGGCATTGCTCAAGGTCACGCCGGAGCAGGCGGCGGAGCGCATCAAGGCCCTGCTGGAGGAGCGCAAGAAGCTGGAGCGCGATCTGGCGGAAGCGCGCAAGAAGCTGGCCATGGGTGGGGACGGCGGCTCTCGGGAAGCCGAAGAGGTGGCCGGGATCAAAACCATGATCAAGGTGGCCGAGGGCATCCCGCCGAAGGAATTGCGCGGCCTTGCCGATGCCGCCAAGGGCAGGCTGGGCTCTGGCATTGCGGCCATCATCACCGTCAACGACGGCAAGGCGGCGGTGGTCGTGGGCGTCACGGAGGATCTGACGGACAGGATTTCCGCCGTCGATCTGGTGCGCGCCGCGGCCGCGGCCCTGGGCGGCAAGGGCGGCGGCGGCCGTCCCGACATGGCCCAGGCCGGCGGGCCCGATGGCGCGAAGGCCGAAGAGGCGGCGCAAGCCATCAGGAAAAAAATCAGCGAACTGGCCGGATAGATGAGCAAGGCGAAGGGGCCGGAAAAATGCGACCCGGATGCCCCGGTGGTCATTCTGGTCAACCCGCAACTGGGTCAGAACATCGGCACGGCGGCCCGCGCCATGGCCAATTTCGGTCTTTCGCGCCTGCGTCTGGTGGAGCCGCGCGATGGCTGGCCCAGCGAGTGGGCCATCAAGGCGGCCTCCGGGGCCAACTGGATCCTCGATGGCGTGGAGGTTTTTGATACCCTCAAGGAGGCCATCGCCGATCTGACCCATGTCTATGCCACCACGGCGCGGCCGCGCGGCATGACCAAGACGGTGATCACTCCTTTCGATGCCGGCGTGGACATGCGCGCCCGCGCCGGGCGCGGCGAGAAGCTGGGCATTCTTTTCGGGCGCGAGCGCTGGGGGCTGAACAACGAGGAGGTCTCCTTGGCCGATGTCATCATCACCGCCCCGGTCAATCCGCGCTTTGCCTCCATCAACATCGCCCAGGCGGTTCTGCTGGTGGCCTATGAGTGGTATCGTCACGAGGCCGGGGCGCGGGTGGGCATGGAGACCGACGAGGCCCCGGCCCTGACACCGGGGCTGAAGATGCCCGATTCGCGCCCCGCCACCAAGGCGGAGCTCATCGGCATGTTCGAGCATCTGGAGGCCGATCTCGACGCGGCCGGATTCTTCCGCTCGCCGGACATGCGCCCGACCATCGTGCGCAACCTGCGCAACATGTTCGCCCGCGCCGAACTTTCCGAGCAGGAGGTGCGCACCTTGCGCGGCGTCATCCGGGCATTGTCGGGAATCCGTCAGCAACGCGGGCAGAAATGACGTCATGACGAAGCGGCTGGAGACGAAGAGGGGGGCGATACGGCGCATCCTCGTCTTCGATTCCGGCCTTGGGGGGCTGACCGTGGCGCGCGCCCTGCGCGCCGCGGGGGGAGCGCAGGTGGCGCTCGATTATGCCGCCGACACGGCCGCCTTTCCCTATGGCGGCTGGCCGGAGAAGGCGCTGCGTCAGCGTATCGTTGCGCTCATGGGCCGCCTGATCGAAAAGGTGCGGCCCGATGTGGTGGTCATTGCCTGCAATACCGCCTCGGTGGTGGCCCTTTCGGCCCTGCGCGATGCCTTCGATG
>JALSNA010000206.1 GCA_026987255.1 Hyphomicrobiales bacterium
CGGGCCAGGGCCACAGGCTCCATGCTGACCATGCTCTACGTGGTGGAGCCGGAGGGATTCGCCCACTGGCTGGCGGTGGAGGAGAGGGCCCGCGAGGAGGGCGAACAGAAGGCGCGCGCCCTGTTCCGCCTCTACCGCAAGAAGCTCGACAAATGGGGTTTTGGCGATCTGCCGGTGGAGGAGGTCATCCGCCATGGCGGCAAATGCGAGCAGCTGGCGGAGCTGGAAAACGAGGATCCGGACATTGCCTTTTTGGTGCTTGGGGCATCGACCTCCAAGGAGGGGCCGGGGCGGCTGGTGACCAATCTGGTGACCAAGGGGGCGCGCGGGTTCCCCACTCCCATCGTCATCGTGCCCGGCGACATGGAGTTCGAGGAAATCGACGCTCTCGTGTGAGCGCCGGGACGGCAGGGCATGACAGGCAATGGCAAAAAGGGCAATGGCGCGCCGGTGTGGCCCTTTGCCCTGATCGGACTGGCGGGGGCGGTGTTCATCGGCCTGAACCTGGTCTTGCGCATCTGGCATTCGTGGCTGCTGGCGGGGGCGGTGCTGGCGGCGGGCATGGCGCTCTTCTGGCTCATCTGGCCGGGGGAGGAAACATGAGCCGGGGCAAGAAGATCGCCATCATCGCGGCCATCTGCCTGCTGCTTTTCGAGGTGGTGTATCTGCTGGCCTATCTCATCTGGCCACAGGCTTGCCTTTGGCAAAAGGCGCTGCTCATGGGCGGAGAATATGTGCTGCTGGCGGGGATCCTGTGGCGCCTGCTGCCCAGTGCGCGGCGGCGATGAATGATGAAAATGAACGAGAAAAAGGGCCGGACAAGAGGCCTGTCCAGCCGCTTTCATGCCATCGCCCTTGTCGTCATCGTGGCGGCAGCGGCGGGGCTGTTGCTGCGGCCGGGCGCGCCATTGCCCAAGGGCGCGCGGGCCGATGCCCTGGTGATCGAAAAGGCGCGCCACCGGCTGACATTGCTGCGCAAGGGCAAGGTATTGAAGGTCTATCGCATCGCCCTGGGGCGCAATCCCGCCGGGGCCAAGAGGCGCGAGGGCGACGGGCGCACGCCGGAGGGCCGCTACCGGATCGACTGGCGCAATGCGAAAAGCAAGTATCACCTGGCGCTGCATATTTCCTATCCGGACAAGGCGGATCGCGCGCGGGCGCGCAAGCTCGGGGTTTCGCCGGGCGGGGCGATCATGATCCATGGTCTGCCCAACGGCCTGGGCTGGATCGGCAAGCTGCACCGGATGGTGGACTGGACCAATGGCTGCGTGGCGGTCACGGACCGCGAGATCGAGGAATTGTGGCGCGCGGTGCCCAATGGAACGCCGGTGACCATCAAGCCGTGATCAGCGCGGGCAGGTCTTGCGCCAGCGGGTCAGATCGCGGGTCTTGACGATGAGGGACAGCCCGAAACGGGCGGCGTCGCGGCAGGCGCGCTTCAGGTTCAGGGGGCGCTCGACGTATTCGGCATCGAGAATGGGCCGGCCAGCCTTGCGCCAGGGCGCCATCTTCGCGCACCAGCCATCCTGGATGCAGCTTTCGGTGATGGCGAAATCCAGCACGTGGACGAGCTGGCCGGACAGATCGGGAACGTTCTTCTGGGCCATGGCCAGACCCATCTCATGGGCCATGCGGGCCAAGGCGCGTACATAGCGCAAGGTGTCCCTGGCTGTGAGAGGAAAGCCTGAATCGTTGTCATATGCATCCATGTTGTCGGCCTCCACGGCAGCAAAGCCCAAATTCTTGCAGCGGGCAAAGCGGGCGCGCATGACAGGCAAAAGGATATCCAGCCTGCGGATATCGAGGAAGCGTTCATCGGGCCATTCACCATAGGCTTTGCCGAGAACGACGGAGGGGAAGGCATTCTTGTCCTTGCGCCAGTTTTCCCATGTGCCAATGGAGACATAACAGACGAGATAGACACCGCGGCGCTTGAGGCGGGCGATGCGGGACAGAGGGGCGCTGTCCGGATCGATGTCGAGGATATCCGCCTTCACGGACAGATCGAGCGGTGCGGATAGTTGCCAATCCCAGGAGGCGCCGGGGTTGGGGATGGCCGTTGCCGCAGCCAATCGAGAGGCGAAAACGGAAAAGAGGGCCATGTGTGCCAGAAGCCAGTTCATGTCAGCAAACCTTGTTCGTGAATTGGCGAATTCAGGAGAATAGGCTGTTGATGTGACAGCTGCAGTCTTCCATGCCGATATTGAAGCCATCACAGGCAGTCTGCCATGTCAGCAGGTCTGGTCAAGCAAATGATAATCTTGCCTGGACCGGAAACCCGGGCTGCTGCAACAAATCAGAGCCTGATGTCACTCCTTGATCCCTTCCTTGCTCTTGAAATGACGCAATGATACCTTGACAACGCCAGCCAGCGGGGAACGCCAGCATGATCAGGATCCTTCACACTGCGGACGTGCATCTCGATTCGCTATTGAAATCGCTTGCCCTGCTTGGCGAGGATCTGAGAGAGCAGGTGCGCACGGCCACGCGCGGCCTTCGCGCGGATTGTGGGTGCGGCTCTCACGGAAGATGTGGCGGCCTTGTTGATTTGCAGTGATCCGTTTGACGGCGCCCAGCGCAGCGCGCGCACGACTGCCCATCTTGACAGTCAGTTCGATCGCCTGCGGGCTGGGGGTGTGCGGGTGTTCTATGTGAAGGGCAATCATGATGCGGAAAATCCGGTGGCACGTGAGATCGATCTGCCGGACAACGTGCATGTTTTTGATGGACGCGGTGGCAAGGTCCGGTTGGCCGAGGGGGTGGGCAGATTCCACCGCGAAGTGCAACACCCTCAAGCAAAGCGGATTTCGACGTTTTTGCCAAGCTCCTTGAGGATGCCCTGGAAGGGTGTGAGGTAATCGAGGCATTTTCTGGGAGTCAGGTTGCAGGTCATGATGATCACGTGTGAGTTCGTCGTCACCGAGGTTGTCGATATCGAGCTGGCGGGGCAACCATCCAAAGCAAGCGGCCATTGGCGTTCTCCACTCCACCCTTCTGCCATGATGCGTAGGCGTCGCAGAACCTCATGTTCAGCGCCTCCCGCAGCAGCTTGTGATGAGCGAACTCGGGGCCAAAGGCGAAGGTGATGGACTTGCGCAAACCGCGCGAGAGGCGGCGGAAGATGTTAATGATGACGGCGGCGGTCTCGGCGGCATTCTTGCCGGTGAGACGCACGGCCATGGTGAAGCGGCTCTTGCGCTCGTGAAGGACGAGAATGGGCCGGGTGCGCCTGCAGAAGATCAGATCGCCCTGCACGAGGCGCACGACCGCGCCTTCGTGGTGGCCGGCGCCATGAAGGAGGCACTGCTGGAAGACATCCACCAGGCCATGATCGAGGGCCTGAAGGGGGAGCTGCCGTTCGATGCCTGGCTTGAGCGCTTCGACGAGA
>JALSNA010000207.1 GCA_026987255.1 Hyphomicrobiales bacterium
TTACGCCCATTTCACCTCGCCCATCCGGCGCTATGCCGACACCATCATCCATCGCGCCCTGGTTGGTGCCCTGGGGCTGGGGGACGGCGGGCTGTCGAAGGGCGACATCGCGCACATGGAGGAGACGGCGGAGATGATTTCCACCGCCGAGCGGCGCTCGATGATGGCGGAGCGCACCACGGTGGACCGGATGATGGCGCGGCACCTGGCGCAGAAGGTGGGGGCCAGCTTCGATGCGCGCATTTCCGGCGTCACCCGGGCCGGGCTGTTCGTGGCCCTGGTGGAGACCGGGGCGGACGGCTTCGTGCCCATCTCCTCCCTGCGCGGCGATTATTACGTCTTCGACGAGACCCGCCATGCGCTGATCGGGCGCAGCAGCGGCGAGACCTACCAGCTTGGCGATCCCATCGAGGTGCGCCTCATGGAGGCCGCTCCCATCGCCGGGGGATTGCGCTTCGAGATTCTCTCGGCTGGCAAGAAGGGCAAAAGGCCCTCATCGCGCACCGGCAAGGGCCGCGGCAGGCCACGGGGCAAACCGCGCCCAAGGGGCAAGCGCAAAAGCGGCTGACGAAACCGGCATGCGAAATGCGCCCTTTTTGGCCTGCTGAAATACAAATGACCTGGTGATGGACATATGGAAACTCCCCACCTGGTCATCTGCATGATTTCGCCCCTGAACCAATGGCTTACGCAAACAGGTCAAAGCCGCATGCATGGATTTTTCATCTTGCGGCATCCTGTCGCGCGTCGAGGTGGTGACTTCATTTTGCCAGTTAGCAATGGCATAATCACCACCATGAGCATGGACGTCATTGATTCCAGGCCGGTTGGCGGCCCGAAAAGATTGCCGCGCTGCAATCCGCAGGCGCATGCGCGCTCATGGCTGCGCGCAATGATCTTTGGCGCCCAGTTGCGCTGCCCCTCCTGTGGCGAGGGGCATCTGTATGAAGATGGCCGCGGCAAGGTGGTCAACTACTGCCCGCATTGCGAAGAAGAGCTCTATCACCATCGCGCCTCGCGCATGGCGCCGTGGTTCTCCGCCTTTCTTTCGGCCCATTTCGCCATCCTTGCAGCCCTTGCCGCGGCCTGGCTGCTGCATCCGCCCCTGTGGGCCCTGGCCGTGCCCACCATGATCCTGTGGGTGGGCCTGACATGGCTCCTGATGCCCCCGGTCAAGGGCATGATCGTCGGTCTGCAATGGGCTTTCCGGCTCCATGGCTTCCAGTATGCCGCCATGTGCAAGCCGCGCCATCCGCACAAGCCGCACCAGCAGCAGACCTGAAACCATCGCAAGCGCGCCAGCTTGGCATTTTCCGGAGCAGGAGGCCGAAGGCCTGAAAACAACGCGGGCACGCACCAAATGTGGTCAGGAAAGACAGACTTCAAACATTGATGCGGCCCGGGGTTGAATCAGGGCTTTTTCGGAGGAAGCCCGCCCTTTGGGGGCGGCGGGGGAGTAGGAAGGGAGCTTGTCGGAGGCGGCGTATAACCTGCGGAAGGAGGTTTTTTTCTGCCTGGCCCGCCTGAGCCATCGCTGATATTGTCCGCAATGGTCGTCATGGTCCCGTCAATGCTGCTTGCAAGGGACGGCATGACGATGACCAGCGCGCCACCGATGAAAACGGCAAGCAGGGCATATTCGATGGCGGTCGCCCCCTTGGCGTCCCGGAGGCTGCGGCGAAGAAGTTTGTTCATTGGTCTTGCTCCCTCATGATCGTGCCCCTACTGATATCATGCATCTATCCCCTTAATGCCTCCTTTGCGAGGTGCTGATTTTTTGCTTTTTCCATGTCCTCCCGCCGCCATCAGACCCGGTGCGTCATTCGCGATGCCGCAACCTTGATCCTGCTGAAGCTGGATGGTGGCGCGCCGCGCGTTCTCATGGGCAGGCGCGCCGCCGGCCATGCCTTCATGCCCGGTGTTTTCGTCTTTCCCGGCGGGCGGCGCGAGCGGGCGGACTGCTTCACGCCACCGGGCAGAGACCTGCATCCGGCGGTGCTGGACAAGTTGCAAAAGCGCATGCGCGGCAAGGCCTCGCCGGGGCGGGCGCGCGGGCTGGCCATGGCGGCGGTGCGCGAGACCTGCGAGGAGACGGGCTTTCTGGCCGCATGCCCGCGCCCGGCCCGCTGGCGCTGTGGCAATGATGCCTGGCGGGCCTTCGCAGAGCGCAATCTGGCGCCCGATTTGTCGCATTTGCGCTATTTTGCCCGCGCCATCACCCCGGCGGGCATGGCGCGGCGGTTCGATGCGCGCTTTTTCATCATGGATGCGCGCCATCTGGCGAAGGCCCGCGCGGCATTGCCCCTGGATGCGCCGGAGCTGCTCGGCCTGTGCTGGCTGTCAATCGATGAGACTCGCATCCGGCCCCTGCCGCGCATCACGCGGCGCATTCTCGATCTGTTGCAAGAGGCGCTGGAACGGGAAGGCCCCGGGCTCTTTGCCCCGCACAGGCCCGTGCCATTTCACTACAAGCGGGGCAAGACCTGGCGGCTGGAGTGGCTGTGAGACTCAATTCAGGGCCTTTCCAAAGCGCTTGAGCATTTCTTAGGGCGTAGATCCATAAATTTGAACGGCATCTGCCATCCCTCTTTATGAGTCCTGACCCTAAAGACCATCTCACCCCTGCCAACCACCCGCAGTGTCCCATGACCCGGGTGGTTGGCATGGGGTGAGGATGGTTGCGCAAGCGTTTTTTCAAGATCCTCGCTTGACTTGCGCCATTACATGGGTGATATGCTGCTTTCGAGTTTTCCCCATATGAAGACGACGGCTGAGGCGCCTGGCGCGCGCCGCAAGGAGTTTTTGCAACATGGCCAAGGCAACCACGATCAAGATCAAGCTGGTGAGCACCGCCGGGACCGGCTACTACTACGTCACCAAGAAAAACACGCGCAACATCACCGAGAAGATGAGCATGCGCAAATACGATCCCAAGGCGCGCAAGCACGTGCTGTTCAAGGAAGCCAAGATCAAGTAGCCCCAGAGCGCTTTTTTCTGCATGTGGGCATTTCCATCGATTGTCTGAAAGCCCATCCTCACCCCCTGCCAACCACCCGGGTCATGGGATGCTACGGGTGGTTGGCAGGGGGTGAGGATGTGCGCGCCAGCGTTTTGGAGACCCCCAAGTGCATGACGGCTCCCTTCGTGGGGGCCGTTTTCATGTCGTCTGGCGGGCGGGCGAAAAAAAGGCCAGTCCGCGGAGTTTTCTCCTGCGGACTGGCCACCCGGTCTGGCGGCAGGTGATGCGGCGGACCTGCGCGAGCCGGGTATTCAGTTTCGGCGTTCAATTCGGGACAACTGACCCGGATCGCCCTCAAACACTGCAAAAGGCTTGCCAAACGGGCATCTCCATCAACAGTCTGAAGACCATCCTCGCCCCCCTGCCAATCATTTCAATCGTGGAACACCACGGGTGGTTGGCAGGGGGTGATGAAGATGAAGGCACAAGCGTTTTCAAAGCTCTCCAGAGGCGGCGCATGTTCGGGCAAGACATGAAAAAAGCGCCGCAAGTGACGGCGCCAAGAGTCTTTTTTCTTTCATATGGTCATATCAGGCGGCATCCGCCACCATCACCTTGTTGCGGCCGCCTTCCTTGGCCTTGTAGAGGGCCTCATCGGCGCGCTTGAGGATGCTGTCCAGACTGTCGGTGACTTTCTCGTATCCGGCCAGACCGATGGAGGTGGTCAGGTTCAGTTGCAATTCGCCGGGCTTTTCGCCCACGTCGAAGGGGGTGCTGGCGATGGCTTCGCGCAGCCGCTCGGCGATGCGCCAGGCGACGGAAATTTCCGCGTTGGGCAGCAGGATGACGAATTCCTCGCCGCCCACCCGGCAGACGATGTCGAGGCGGCGCACCTGGCGCTTCATGCGCTGGGCCAGCTCCTTGAGCACGCGGTCGCCCACATCGTGGCCGTGGGTGTCGTTGACCTTCTTGAAATAGTCCAGATCCAGCAACAACAGCGACAGCGCCTTGCCGCGGTTGGCCGCCTCGTCCACCAGGGCCTCGCCATGGGTGGTCATGTAACGGCGGTTGTAAAGGCCGGTAAGCGGATCGGTGACGGCCAGGGCGATGGACTGGCGCACGCTGTCGCGCAGCCGGCAGGTATAGCGCCAGCGGCGGATCTGGGTGTTGACGCGGGCCAGAAGCTCCTGGCGGTCGATGGGCCGCATGAGATAATCATTGACGCCGAGTTCCAGGGCGCGGGCCATGCGCTGGGTGTCATCGGGGTCGATGATGATGAGAATGGGCACCTGCCGGTTGTGGCTCAGGGAGCGCAGCTGCGAGCACAGGCGCAGGCCGTCATAGTCCTCCATGTCGAGGTTGACCATGAGCAGCTCGTAGTCCTCCTCCTCGACCTTGTGCAGGGCCTGGGCGGGATCGGCGCAAAAGTCCACCTGGTGGTGTTTGCCGAGCGCCTTGCGCACGCGCGCGGCCAGCTGGGTCTGATCGTCGATGAGCAGAATCTTGCCGGGGCGGCCGGCATCTTCGGTTTCCATCAGATCATCGGCCAGCAGCATGCCGTCTTCATTGCTGTTGCGCGACAAAAGCTCGTCGATGAGCATTTTCAGCCGCACCAGGGACTTCACGCGCGAAAAGAGCGCCACGTCGTTCACCGGCTTGGTGAGAAAATCGTCCGCTCCGGCCTCCAGGCCGCGCACGCGGTCCTCCGGCTGGTCCAGGGCGGTGACCATGACCACCGGGATGTGGCGGGTGGCGGGGTTGGACTTGATGCGGCGGCAGACCTCGATGCCATCCATGCCCGGCATCATGACATCCAGAAGAACGATGTCGGGCCGGATGCGCTGCACCTTTTCCAGCGCATCCAGGCCGTTCATGGCGGTGGAAACCTCGAAATACTCCGATTCGAGCTTGGCTTCCAAAAGCCGCACATTGGCCAGGATATCATCGACGACGAGGACGCGGGCGCTCATATCAAGACTCCTGATCCTCGAAGAACTCGCCGATGGTCTGCAAGAATCCGGCAACGGAGATGGGCTTGGAGATATAGCCCTGACAGCCGCTTTCGCGGATCTTTTCCTCATCGCCCTTCATGGCGAAGGCGGTGACGGCGACCACCGGAATGGACTTCAGCTCGTCATCCTCCTTGAGCCACTTGGTGACATCTATGCCGGAGACCTCCGGCAGCTGGATGTCCATGAGAATGAGGTCGGGCTTGTGCTGGCGCGCCAGATCCAGCGCCGAGAGACCGTCGCGGGTCTGGATCACCTGATACCCTTGCGCTTCCAGCAGGTCATTGAAGAGCTTCATGTTGAGTTCGTTATCCTCGACAATCAGCACCTTGCGGGCCTGCCGGCTGGCGGCGTCACCAGTCTGTGAGGAATTGGCCATATGTGCTACACCGTGATTCAAGGCTCTGCGTCCATCTCGAATGGAAAGGCCCGGGGACAAAGGCGATGGATCGCCAGCGATCCTGTCCAGCCGTGTTTCCCGCACGTCTCCCTTTTATATTTCTGGCCGCAACCTTGCCAAAAAAGCAATAAACAAGGGTTAACCGCCGCCATCGCGGCAGCCTGTGAGATTCTTCTTGGTTAATCTTGTCATAATAGAGGCATCGATGCGCAAAACAGGATTGCCCTCGCAAAGCCAGGCGGAAGCCATAGCGCTTTCGGCCCTGGCCTTCCTGGTGCGCGACGAGGAGCGCCTGGGGCGCTTTTGCGCCATGACCGGCATGGACCTTGCCACCCTGCGCGCCCAAGCGGCGCAGACCGCGATGCTGGTGAGCATCCTCGATTACCTGCTGGCGGACGAAACGCTGCTGCTGCTTTTCGCCGCAGATGAATCCCTCGATCCGCAGATGCCGCGCCTGGCGCGCATGCGGCTGTCGGGAGAGGATGTCTGATGGACGACGAAACGAAACGCCAGGTTGCACATCTTGCCCTGCGCCGCGATGTGCCGCTCATCATCTGCGACGTGGACGAGGTGGTGCTGCATTTCGTGCGCGGCTTCGAACGCTGGCTCAAGGAGCGCGATCTGTGGCTCGATCCGGCCAGTTACGAGTTCGAGGGCAACGTGCGGCGCAGGGCGGACAACCGGGCCATTTCCGATGCCGAACTGAGCCGGCTCCTGGAGGATTTCTTCCATGCCCGCATCGGCGCGCTGGAGGCCATAGAGGGGGCACAGGCGGCCCTGGAGGCTCTGGCCGGAGAGGCGCAGGTGGTCATGCTGACCAATCTGCCGCACGTCTTTTACCAGGCGCGGCGGCGCAACCTTGCGCGCCACGGCATGGCCTATCCGCTGGTCACCAACAGCGGGCCGAAGGGGCCGGCGGTGCGGGCCATCTCGGAGAAGTCATCAGAACCTGTTGTTTTCATTGATGATTATCCGGCCTTTCTGGAATCGGCCAAGGCCCACCACCCGGATGCCGAACTTGTGCACTTTTTGCACGATCCGCGCTTTGCGCCGCATGCGCGGCAGGTGGAGGGGGCGCGGGCGCGCGTAAACTGCTGGGATCAGGCGCGGCAGGTGATCGTGGATGCGCTGAACGGGAGGAGTTGAGCCATGCCTGCCTCGCGCCTGCGCCTGGGCATCGACCTGGGCGGCACCAAGATCGCCAGCATGGTGCTGGGTGACCATGGCCAGACCCTGCATCAACAGCGCCTGCCGACGCCGCGCCATGACTATGACGGCGTGATTGCCGCCATCGTCCGGCTGCGCGACGAGGCGATCCGGGCGCTGGGCGCGCAAGAAGGGCAGATGACCATCGGCATCGGCATGCCCGGTTCGCTGGCGCCACGCTCGGGGCTGGTGCAGAACGCCAATTCCACCTGGCTCAACGGGCGCGATTTCGGCGCCGGTGTGGAGCGCGCCCTGGGGCAGCCGGTGCGGCTGGCCAACGATGCCAACTGCCTGGCGCTGTCTGAGGCCAGCGATGGCGCGGCGCGGGGGGCGCGCAGCGTCTTCGGCGTCATCCTGGGCACCGGCTGCGGCGGCGGTCTGGTCGTGGATGGGCGCATCCTGGGCGGCAAGAACCGCATCGGCGGCGAATGGGGGCACAACCCCCTGCCCTGGGCTCGGGACGATGAGCATCCCGGGCCGCACTGCTGGTGCGGGCGGCAAGGGTGCCTGGAGACATGGGTCAGCGGCCCCGGCATGGCGCGCGATCATGCCGAATCGGGGCAGGAGCGAATCAGCGCGGAAGAGATCGCGCGGCGGGCGGCCCGGGGCGATGCCGCGGCGCGGGCCACCCTGGAGCGTCATGCCCACAGGCTGGCGCGGGGGCTGGCGCACGTGGTCAACATCTTCGATCCGCAGGTCATCGTGCTGGGCGGCGGGCTCTCGCAGCTGGAGCATCTTTACGATGTCCTGCCCGCTCTGATGGCGGAATGGATTTTCGCCGACGATCCGCAGGTGGACATTCGCCCGCCGATGCATGGGGATGCCTCCGGGGTGCGCGGGGCGGCGCGGCTGTGGGATCATGACGGCGATGAGTGGATATTCTGAGGCGGGAGGCTTTTGCCGCGATTGCGATGCGCCGGTCAGGGCCGGGGCGCGGCGCTGCCCGGCTTGCGGATCGCCGCGGCTGGTTTCGGGAGCGGAGCTCTTTGCGCTGACGATCGCCCATGTGGACTGCGACGCCTTCTTCGCCAGCATCGAAAAACGCGACAATCCGCAATTGCGCGAGATGCCGGTGATCGTCGGCGGCGGGCGGCGCGGGGTGGTGGCGGCGGCGTGCTACGTGGCGCGCACCTATGGCATCCATTCGGCCATGCCGGTGGGACAGGCGAAAAAGCTGTGTCCGGATCTGGTGTGCATCCCGCCGGACAAGGAGAAATACGCCGCCGAGGGGCGCAAGGTGCGGGCCATCATGCGCCGCTTCACGCCGCTGGTGGAGCCCATTTCCATCGACGAGGCTTTTCTCGATCTGTCGGGCACCGAAAGGCTGCATGGCGCGCCGCCCGCGGTATGCCTGGCGCGCATGGCGCGGATGGTGGAGGACGAGCTGGGACTGGGGATTTCCATCGGCCTGTCGTTCAACAAGTTCCTGGCCAAGATGGCCTCCGATCTGGACAAGCCGCGCGGTTTCGCCGTCATTTCACGCTGCGGGGCGCGGGCCTTTCTCGATGGGCTGAGGGTGGACGAGCTGTGGGGCGTGGGACCGGCGGCGGCAAAGGCCCTGGCGAAACACGGCGTGCGCACGGTGCCGCAATTGCGGGCCCGCGAGCATGGCTGGCTCATCGCCCGTTTCGGCAAGCTCGGCGCGCACCTTCATGATCTGGCGCGCGGCCTTGACCCGCGCCCGGTGACCCCGGAGCACGAGACCAAAAGCATCTCGGCGGAAACCACCTTCGATGTTGACATTTCCGCCCTGCCCCGGCTTGAAGCCATCCTGTGGCGGCTGTGCAACAAGGTCATGGAGCGCGGGCTGAAGAAAGGCCTGGCGGGGCACAGGGTCACGGTGAAGCTCAAGCGGGCCGATTTCACCACCCGCACGGCCAGCACCCACATGGACGAGGCGGCGGTGCTGGCCGGGCGCATTTTCGCCGCCGCCCGCCCCTTGCTGCGCAAGGTGCATGATGGCGGCCCGTGCCGGCTGATCGGGGTGGGGATTTCCTCGCTGGTGGAGGCCGATGCCGCCACGCTGACCGGCTCGCTGGATGCGCGCGCCGCCAGAGCCGCCAGGGCGGAGCTTGCGGCCCATGATCTGCGGCGCAAGTTCGGCGGCCGGGCGGCCGATTTCGGCCTGTCGTTCAAGGGCGGCGGGGAGGATGAGGAATGAGTTCTCAGCGGCAGGACGGGCGGGGGAGGATTTTCAGGCTGCTCAGATGGCCGCTGAGCGTCATGTCGCGGTAGATGAAATCGACATCTGAGACGACGCCGTTTTCATAAAGGATGAAGACCATTTCGTATTCCGGCAGGCCGAAATCCTTCTCCTGGGGCTCTCCCGCGCCATCGAGCGGATAATAGGCAAGGGAGACCGGCCAGGCGCGCAGGCCCTTCAGGGCGGCAAAGCGCGCATCCGCGGGACGCGGCTTGCCAATGACCACGGCAATGAGCCGGGCGCGGCCATCCTCGAAGCCCTCATAGCCAAGATAACGGAAACCCGCCTTGCCCTGCCGGGCCTGCCCGATGATCCGTTTCATGGCCGCTTGCGGAAAGAGCACCCCTCTGGGCAGGCTGGTGGTGCGCATCTTCGGCCTGGAGAACCGCACCGATCCTGCGCCATCGGCCCCGATGACGGCCTGAAGGCGGGTCTGGCGCGTCTTGCGGCCATTGACATAATTGCTGGAGGCATAGCTGAAGGCGCGGCCATCGGCGGCCTCCCAGCTGGTGTTGCGCGCATCGGTGACGCGCAGGCCACGGCGGCGGAAGACATAGCGCACCATCATGCGCGAGGTCTGGCTCCAGCCCTCGCAGGCGCCGCCGCGCAGGGCCATGACGATGCGCCCCCTGGCGGCAACGATGCCGGAGCGGCGGGTGGCCTTTTGCAGCGTCAGCTCATAGACCGCCTCGTGGGCCGCCATGGGCACGGGCGGCTGTGCGGCGGCGGAGACGGCGGCAAAAAAAGGCAATGTCAGAAGCAGCAACAATGGCCGGAGCATGGCGGGACCCTTCACGGATGAAAAAGACTTGAGCGCGCCCGCACCATAAGGCAGATTGCGGCCATGACAAACACGCAATCACACAAGCGTGCCCTGCTGGTGACCCGCAAGCTGCCCGAAAAGGTGGAAGAGCGGCTTTGCAAGGCCTTCGAGGCGCGCCTGAACCGCGAGGATGCACCCTTGAGCGCCGCCCGGATCGCGGCGGAGGCGCAAGGCTGCGATGCATTGCTTATCACCCCCACCGACAGGATGGATGCGCGGCTCATCGGGGCCTTGCCCGAATGCGTGCGAATCATCGCCACCTTCAGCGTCGGTTACGATCACATCGACCTTGCGGCGGCAAAGGCGCGCGGGATCATGGTCACCCACACCCCGGAGGTGCTCACCGACGCCACGGCGGACATCGCCATGCTGCTCCTGCTGGGGGCGGCGCGCGGGGCGCACTGGGGCGAGCGCATGGTGCGCGAAAACCGCTGGGGGGCATGGGCGCCCACCCATCCGCTGGGCATGGACGTGAGCGGGCGCAGGCTGGGCATTTTCGGCATGGGGCGCATCGGCCGGGCGCTGGCGCACAGGGCGCGGGCCTTCGGCATGGAGATCCACTATCACAACCGCCGCCGCCTGCCGCCGGAGGCGGAGGCCGGGGCCATCTACCACGAGACCTTCGAGGGATTGTTGCCGCATTGTGATTTCCTGTCGCTCAATTGCGCCTCGACGGAGCAAACGCGCGGCATTCTCGATGCGCGGGCCATTGCGCTCTTGCCGCGCGGAGCCATCGTCATCAACACGGCGCGCGGCGACATCGTCGATGACGATGCGCTCATCGCCGCGCTGAAGGAGGGCCATCTGGCGGCGGCCGGGCTGGACGTGTTCAACAACGAGCCGGACATCGATGCGCGCTACCGCGAGCTGGAGAACGTCTTCGTGCTGCCGCATCTGGGATCGGCCACGCCGGCGACACGCGAGGCCATGGGCATGCGGGCGGCGGACAACCTGGAGGCATTCTTCGCCGGTGAACGGCCCCGGGATGCCCTGACATGACACGAAAGGACCCCTGGACATGGGCAAGGTGGAAGACAGATTGCGCCAATTGGGGATCGAGCTGCCGGAAGCGGCAGCACCCGTGGCCAATTACGTGGGCTGGGTGCGCAGCGGCAAGCTGATCTTCACCGCCGGGCAGATCCCGGTGGTGGACGGCAAGCCGCGATATACCGGCAAGGCGGGGGTGGATGTCTCCATCGAAGAGGCCGCCGATGCGGCGCGCCTGTGCGCCATCAACGCCATTTCCCAGGCAAGGGCGGCCACCGGGGGCGATCTGGAGCGTATCGCGCGGGTGGTCAAGCTGACCGGATTCGTCAACTGCAATGGCGATTTCACCGCCCATCCGCAGGTCATCAACGGGGCCTCCGGTCTCATGGTGGAGGTCTTCGGCGAGGCCGGGCGGCACGCGCGCTCGGCGGTGGGGGCCAGTTCGCTGCCGCTGAACGTGACCTGCGAGGTGGAGGCCGTTTTCGAGGTGTGCTGCTGATGCTGCCGCGCAATCCGGACAGGCTGGGCTTTCTCGTTGAGCGGCCCTTTGCCCATCGCGGCCTGCATGATGGCGAGACGATCATCGAGAACACCGCGCAGGCCTTCGAGGCGGCCATTGCGGGCGGCTATGGCATCGAGTGCGACATCGTGCTGAGCGCCGATGGCGAGGCGGTGGTCTTTCACGATTCGACCCTGGAGCGGCTGACCAGGGCCAGCGGGCGGGTGGATGCCCTGAGCCTGCAAGAGCTGAAGGCCATCACCTTTCGCCAGCCATCGGCGCGGGGCTTTCTGACCCTGCCGGAGCTGTGCGCCCTGGTGGATGGCCGCGCGCCGCTGCTGGTGGAGCTGAAAAGCGAGTGGGACGGCAATGTCCGGCTGGCGCAAGAGGCGGTGAAGCACCTGCGCGACCGGCCCGGGCCCATTGCGGTGATGAGTTTCGACCCGGTGCTCCTGGCCCATGTGCGCAGGCTGGCGCCGGAGATGGTGCGCGGGCTGACCGCGTGCCCCTTCACCCATCCTTTCTGGCGGGCGCGCCTGCCGGGCAATCTGCGCATCGCCCTGCAGCGCATGGAGCACCTGGAGGAGACGCAACCGGAGTTCATTTCATTCGATGCCGGCGCCCTGCCCGCCTGGCAGACGTCATATTTCCGCCGCAGGGGCCTGCCTGTCCTGTGCTGGACGGTGCGCGATGCGGCCACGGCCGCCTGGGCGCGGGCCTATGCGGACCAGATCACTTTCGAGGGGTTTCTTCCACAAACGGATTGAGCAATCCTGCCACGAACATGGAGAACGGAATGACTGATTACGATCCCGGCAACATTTTCGCCAAGATCATCGCGGGAGAAATCCCCGCTCACAAGGTCTACGAGGACGACAAGACCCTGGCTTTCATGGACATCATGCCGCGCACGGAGGGCCATACGCTGGTGATTCCCAAGGCCGGTTCGCGCAATCTGCTGAGCATCGAGGACGAGGATCTGTGCGCGCTGATGAAGACGGTGAAAAAGGTGGCCCGCGCGGTCAGGAAGGCCTTCGATGCCGACGGGGTGCTGATCCAGCAGTTCAACGAGCCGGCGGCCGGGCAGATGGTCTTTCACACCCATGTCCACATCATCCCGCGCCACGAGGGCGCGCCCCTGAAGCCCCATACGGGCGAAATGGCCGATGAAGAAGCGCTGAAGGAAAGCGCGGAGAAAATCCGCCAGGCGCTCAAGGCGCTGGAGGAAGAGGCGGCTTGAAAAAAGGGGGTGGCGGCATATGGGGCCGCTTGCTGGCGGTCATGGCCCTGGGGCTTTTGCTGCTGGCACTGATGCTGCTTGGTCTTGCCGGGCTCGCGGCCCTGTTTGACGCGGGCACCGTCTGCCCCGGCCAGCAGTGCTCCGATGCGGTGCGCATGGTCATCCTGGCGGCGCTCGGCCTGCCCGCTCTTTCTTTCCTGATCGCATGTTTGCTGCGATACATGCGTGGCGGAAGAACCGGCTAACAGCTTTGGGCTCCGGCGGTCATGCGGCGCCGTGCTGGAGAGGGGGTTAGGCCGCCTTAGCCTCTGTATCTTCGTGCGGCGGCCAGGACATGGCGAGCAGTTCGCGATGCTCGTTGACTGCCTTGCGCAGGACGATGACGTGAATGGCGAAAATGACGATGACGGCGGCGGCAAAGGCGGCAATCATGAACATGGGCATGTCCCCTTGGAATTGAACGCTTGACCATGAATGAATAGTTGTCCGGGTTTTGTTAAATAAGGCTTAAGGGGGCTGCCTCCCGCCAACCATCCGTAGAGTCCCATTATTGGGGGGTTGGCGGGAAGCGAGGATGGACGCGCGAGCGTTTTTTGGAGCTGCCCCAGCTGCTGGCAATGAATGACCCCCATCCCCTTGCGTTAACTCTCCCCGCCGTCTTTCTTTTCCAAATTGGTTAACAAAAGGTTAACACCACAGCACGCCAGC
>JALSNA010000208.1 GCA_026987255.1 Hyphomicrobiales bacterium
CGCAAGGCGGTTGGGCGGGGGCGTGGGCCTTTCTTTGTGCACGGAGGTGCGTCGTTCCGGGGCTTTTTTGCGCTGAGACGCGTCGCGCCGGCCCGCGCCCCCTCCCATCCACCCAGGATTATACGCAAGGTGGTTGGGAGGGGGCGTGGGCCTCTTCATGCGCCGGGGCGCACCACCGGACTGGCCGGGGATTACATCTTGCGGAAGCGGATGGAGCTGGTTTTCAGCCATTTGCCTGACGCGCGGTGGACGCTGGCGCAGGTGGTCTTGCCGTCCAGCCAGTCCTTCATCATGATGCACAGGCGGCTGCCGCGCAGGCTCCAGCGGCCGGTGTCCGACAGGCCCTTGTAATGCCCCTCCAGGCGGCCGTTGCCATGGGCCTTCATGCGCACCGTATAGCCGCGCACCACCACCTTGAACTGGCCGGGGAACAGGCGGCGCAATTCGCCATGGCTCAGCTTGCCAATTCCCTTCGGAAGCGGGGCGGCACCGGCGGCGGCAGACAGAAGCGGGGCGGACAAGGCGGCCAGCAGGACCGCCAGGGCTGTTTTCTTTACCATCATCTCTCCATGACAACGCCGGAGGCTGGCTCCGGCGCAGTTCCATGTTTCCGGGCCGGCCAGAACAAGCGCCCAAACGGGCGCAAGCTGCGTGGACCAAAGGCCCTGATTTTCAGGATGCGGGGCATATCCCACGGGAATGTGATCTTTTCAGGGCAAAGGCGGAAGCTCAGCCGTGCTCCCGCGGCCGAAACCAGGCGGCGATGCGGGCAATGGCCTCTGACAGGGTTTCTTCGCGCCAGGAGGGCAGCTCCCGGGGAGGATCGGTGGTGAAGCGCAGCGCGCCTTGCTGTGCGAGATGACGGCAGAAGGCGCGCATGTCGCGCGGCGGCGTCAAGATCCCGGCGCTTGCCAGAACACGCATGAGCCCCCGCCGGGCCCGCCAATGGGGCGCGAAGCGGCTTTGCGGCATGGGAAACAGGCTCACCGGCTTGCCGGTGCGCAGGGCCTCGGCAATCATGGAGGCGGATTCGGATGTGACCACGAAGCGGTCGGCCAGAGCCAGCAAGGCGCGGTGCGGATTGTCCGCGGGCTTCATGTTTTCCCGCCAGTAATAGAAATATCCGGGCTTTCGCAAGACCTCGTGCAGGGCGCGGGCCTGCCTTTGGCCGGTGCGCGGCGAGGTGGAGACAATCCAGCTTCCTCCCGTCAGCGCCCGCTCATGTTCCACCGCCTCCCCCAGGCGCCTGGCGATCTGGGCATCGAAAAGCACCGGCCAGCGCGCCCCGCCCACCAGCACCGCCGTCCAGGGGCGCGGCAGGGCGGAAAACTTCTCCCGCCAGCGGGCCAGATCGTCCGGCGCCGCCGGAGGGCTGGCGGGGGGCAGTTGCAAGGTCATGACATTGGGCGCCTCCGGCAGGCCATATTGGGCCGATGTCAGCACCAGATCGAACCATGCCAGAGGGGCGCGCGGGCGGCCCAGGGCGACCAGCCGCGCCCGGTCATGGGATTGCGCCTTGATCCAGCGGGCCACGGGAACGCCGCGGCGGCCCACGCCGATCACCAGATCCGGCCAGGGCGGGCCCAAGGTGGCGCGGCCTTGCGCTGTCAGCACCGCAAGCCCCGGCTTGAGAAGAATATTGGGAAGTGCGCGCAAGGCATTGTAATACAGCCGCTTTTCAACGGCCTGACCGCCCGTCTCCCGGGCCACGGCACGGGCCAGCGCCAGCGCTTGCGCATTGTCGCCCTTGCGCGCGCCCGTCAGCGCCCATATGACCGGATAAGAGCCCATGCATGGCCAATAGCGAAAAAGCCTGTGAAAAGCCAACGGAAATGCCGCCGCTTGTTCAGAAGTCTCCTTCCTCGGGAATGCGGCCAAAGGCGATTTTCGCGCCGAGATATTTCAGCTTCAGATGGCGCAAGCTGGCCGGCTCGACGCTGCGCGCCCCGAAGCGGCGGTTGAGGCGGTCTATCTCGGCCCAGAGGCGCTCGCGATTGCGCGCCTTTCCATCCATCCTGTCGAAAAGATCGAGCTGGCGGGCGCTTTCCGGCTCCAGATGGTGCAGATGCACGCTGACATTGCGCAGCCGCGGGTCGGGGCGCTTGCGGGCGGCGCGCTCGCATTGCGCCCACAGGGCCTCCAGCTTGCGCAGGAAGACGAAACTTTCCGTGCTGGCGGCAAAGCGCAGGCTCCAGGCAGCATCCCCGGCGTTACCCCGGCCAGCCTGGCGTGCACCCGGCCCGCCGCGCAGCCAGCGCACCGCCAGGGTCATGCCGCCTGCGGCCATGCCGGCGCGGCGCAGGCGCACGGCGGCCTTGAGAACCAGAGCGCAGGCCACCGGCCAGGCGGCGGGCGGGGTGCGGCGGGCAGGCTCCAGCACGCGGCCATGGCCGAAGCTTCCGGGCGGGCCGGGCGGCGGGGCATCCACGTCCTGCCCGTGAAAGGCGCGGATGAAGCGCTCGCCGGTGACCGAGCCCCAGATGGCGCGCGCCTGCCTGGGAGCCAGTTTCCACAAGCCTGGAATATCGCTCACTCCGGCGCGCGCCAGGCGGCGGGAAATGCCGCGCGAGATGCCGGGAATGTCCTCCAGAGGCAGATGGGCGATCGCCGCGGGCAGATCCGCCCCCGTCAGCAGCCGCAGGCCACAAGGCTTGTCCATTTCGGCGGCCAGCTTGGCCAGCAGGCGCGAAGGCGCAATGCCGATGGAGCATGTCAGGCAGGCCCCAACCCGCGCGGCGATCCCTGCCTTGATGGCGCGCGCCAGGGCCAGGGCGGTGTCCGGTTCCCGCTGGGAGCGGCCCAGGCGGATGGAAACCTCGTCCACCGAATGCACCTGGTCGAGCGGCGCGTGGCGCTCGATCTCGCGCATCAGCCGGTGATGCCAGGCCACGTAGACCTCATGACGGGCGGGAAAGACGCCGATGCCGGGACACAGGCGGCGCGCTTCGTCCACCATCATGCCACGGCGCACGCCCAGGGCCTTGGCCTGGCGCGAGACGGCAATGGCCCCGGTGGCCGAGGTGTTCTCCAGCGGCACCACGATGAGCGGCCGGCCGCGCCAGCGGGCGCGCTCCTGCTGCTCGACGGAGGCGAAATAGCTGTCGAAATCCAGAAACAGCCAACGCAGCGGCGGTTCGCCTTTTTGTGATCCCTGTCCCATGCTGCCTTGCCCAATGGGTGTCCGCATGAGAACATTATAAGAACATTTTGCCGGAGCAGGTCAAGAAAATTGTCGGGGAGGCATCAGACCCTTTGCACCATGACGTGGACGACGGGTTTCTTGCCCCATTCGGTGACGGCGGCGCGGCGCACGGCGCGGCGCACGGTGTCGATGACAGCCTCGTCGACGCGGCGGCGGGCGCGGCTCATG
>JALSNA010000209.1 GCA_026987255.1 Hyphomicrobiales bacterium
ACCCCGGCGGCGCGCTGATCAATTGATGATATCGGAATATATCTATATATGAGCCCGCCCAAGGGGTCAAAGGCGGCTTGGACAAAAGTCGAATGGGCTCCAGAGCAAACAGGCCCGCTCCCCCGCCCAACCGTCTTGCTCATAATCCTGGGCATCCTAAGCGGGGGCGCGGGCCGGAGCGACGCGCTTCAGCGCAAAAAGCCCCGGAGCGACGCACCTCCGTGCAAAAGCCAAAGCGAGCGCGCAAACCCCTTTGTGCAAACATTATGAAAAATCTCTTGCAATTCATTCGCATAAGCGTTACCTGAGTATCCAGTTGATAATCATTCTCAACAAAATTGATCCAGATCAATTTTTTGATCCACAAGGCAACCAGAGCATGAATCTGCATCCTGAAGGTTTCGATCTGCGCGCTGCGCGCTGCAAGAGGCGTCCGGCCACCTTTCCGCTGCTGCTGGCGGCGGCGGGAGAGGAGGTCTGCGTGCGCGCCATCACCGGCGATCCGGGTTTCGTGCGCCGCCTGATGGATCTGGGCCTGCGCGCCGGTCTGCGCGCCCGCGTGGTGCAGCACAACGCGGCCGGGATCGTGCTGGCGGTGGATGGCATGCGCCTGGCCCTGGGCCCGGCCGCGGCGGCCCAGGTCATGGTGGCGCTGCCCAAGGTCTGCGCCGGACGTGGAAAGGCCGCCTGAATGAAAGAGTGTTGCGCAACCGCCGCGCAGGACAAGCAGGCGCATGCCGGAACCTTGCGCATCGCCATCGCGGGCAATCCCAATTGCGGCAAGACCACCCTGTTCAACCTGCTCACCGGCGCACGCCAGCGCACCGGCAACTGGCCCGGCGTGACCGTGGAGCAAAAGAGCGGCATCTACCGCGACACGCAAGGCGAGATCGAGGTGGTGGACCTGCCCGGCGTCTATACCCTGCGCCCCATCCCCGGCATGGAAGAGCAGTCGCTGGATGAAAAACTGGCCCGCGATGCCATCGTGCGCGAGGATTTCGATGTGGTGGTCAATATTGTTGACGCCACCAACCTGGAGCGCAATCTCTATCTCACCAGCCAGCTTCTGGAGACCGGCAAGCCCGCCGTGGTCGCCCTCAACATGATGGATGCGGCGAAAAAGGCCGGGCTGAAGGTGGATCCCGAGGCCCTCTCCAGGCATCTGGGCGTGCCCGTCGTGCCCTTGGTGGCCGCCCGCGGCGAGGGTCTGAAGGAGCTGATCGGGGCGGTGCGCGCCGCCGCCGGGAGCAGGCCCAAGGGCGCCCGCATTCCCTATCCCGCCGCCGTGGAGCGGCTGGCGGAGGATCTGGAAAAGGTCATCGATCATACCGCCCACAAGGAGCATGTTTCGCGCCGCTGGCTGGCCATCCGCCTCATCGAGGGTGACGATCTGGCCCTGAAGCTGGCCGGGGAGGAAACCGCCGGTGTCCTGCGCCACCGCCTGCCGAAACTGCAAAGGGAGCTCGGCGAGGAGCCCGATCTGGTCATCGCCGAGGCCCGCTATGCCTTCGCTCATGAGGCGGCCCATGCCGCCATCCACCGCCTCGGCGTGGCCACCGCCAGCACATCGGACGCCATCGACCGCATCGTCCTGCACAAGATCTTCGGGCCGCTCATCTTCCTGGCCGCCATCTACCTGATGTTCATGCTGACCATCAACGTCGGCGGGGCCTTCATCGATTTCTTCGACATCCTGGCGCGCACCATTTTCGTCGATGGCTCGCGCGCCCTGCTGGCGTCCATCGGCCTGCCCGAATGGCTCATCGTCATCGTCTCGGACGGCTTCGGCGCCGGCATCGAGATCGTCGCCACCTTCATTCCCATCATCGGCGCGCTGTTCCTCATCCTCTCCTTCCTGGAGGATTCGGGCTACATGGTGCGCGCCGCCTTCCTCATGGACCGGCTGATGCGCGCCATCGGCCTGCCCGGCAAGGCCTTCGTGCCGCTCATCGTCGGCTTCGGCTGCAACGTGCCGGGCATCATGGCGGCGCGCACCCTGAACAACCCGCGCGACCGGGTGCTGACCGTGCTCATGGCGCCCTTCATGTCGTGCGGCGCGCGGCTGACCGTCTATGCGCTCTTCGCCGCCGCCTTCTTCCCCTCCGGCGGCCAGAACGTGGTCTTTGCGCTCTATCTCATTGGCATAGCGGCGGCCATTCTCACCGGTTTCCTGATGAAGAAGACGCTTCTGAAGGGCGAGGTCACGCCCTTCGTCATGGAGCTGCCGCCCTATCATCTGCCGCGGCCCGGCAACATGCTGCTGCACACCTGGAGCCGCCTGAAGGGCTTCATCTTCGGCGCCGGACAGGTCATCGTCATCGTCGTGGCGGTGCTCGCCGGGCTCAATTCCCTGGGCACCGATGGCAGCTTCGGCAACCAGGACAGCGGCAAGTCCGTCTTGTCGGCCATTGGCCGCACCATCACCCCGGTCTTTGCCCCCATCGGCATTCGCGAGCAAAACTGGCCGGCCACCGTCGGCATTTTCACCGGCATCTTCGCCAAGGAGGCGGTGGTCGGCACCCTGAACGCGCTCTATTCCACCATAGACCACGAGGAGCAGGCAAAGGGCGCAGGCTCGGGCGAACCGGGGCGGAAAGCGGCCTTCGACCTGCTCGGCGGCGTGAAGGAGGCCCTGGCCACCATCCCGGCCAACCTGCGCGGCCTGGCCGATGCCGTTCTCGATCCCCTGGGGCTGTCTGCGGCCTCTGGCAATGCCGAGGCGGTGAGCGCCGATCAGGGCGTTTCCTCGGCCACGTTCCGGGCCATGCAGGCGCGCTTCGATGGCAAGACCGGGGCCTTTGCCTACATGCTTTTCATCCTGCTCTATTTCCCCTGCGTGGCCGCCTTCGGGGCCATGGTGCGCGAAATCGGCCTGAAGTGGGCCCTCTTCGCCGGCGCCTGGAGCACCTGGCTGGCCTGGTTCGCCGCCACGGAGTTCTATCAGGGGGCCACCTTCGCCCGCCATCCGGGAACTTCGGCCCTGTGGATGACGGCCATGGCGCTGGGCATGCTGGCGATCATCGCCGCCCTGCGCGGCCATGCGGCGCGCGCCGAGTCCCACCCAATGGCGGCGGAGTAGCGCCATGCTCAAGGATATCCAGGAATATCTGAGAAAACACCGCCGCGCCTGCCTGAACGATCTGGCCGTTCATCTGAACGCCGACCCGCGGGCCATCGCCCCCATGCTGGAGATGCTCGCCGCCAGGGGCCGCATCCGCCGCGTGGGGACGGAAACGAAAAACTGCGGCGGCTGCACGAAATGCCTGCCCCAAAGCCTGGTGCTGTGGGAGTGGGTGAGGAAATAACCCGGCCTATTGCGCCTGTTCCATGGCCTTTTTGTAGAACGTGATGAACTTGGGCAC
>JALSNA010000210.1 GCA_026987255.1 Hyphomicrobiales bacterium
AGAGGCCCTGCCGGTGGAAATCGTCAGCTCCATTGAGGATGATTCGAAGCGCGTGGCCATGCGCAAGGAGACGCAAAAGCCGCCCAAAGCGGTGAAAAAGCCCGCCCCGCCCAAGGTGGAAAAGCCCAAGCCGGTGGAAAGGCCCGCGCCGAAGCCGGCCAGGGAGGTCTCGCAACCCAAGCCTGCACCGAAACCGGAGCCTGCGCCGGTGAAGAAGACCGAACCTGCCCCGCCGGCGCCCGATCCGGCCGATCTGAAAAAACTGGTGGAGAAGGTGGCCGAGCCGGAGCCTGCGCCGAAGGCCAGGGCGGAGCCGAAACCTGCTCCCGCAAGGCCCGTGGTGCGTCCGCGGGCGCGACCGAAGATCATCCGCAAGCTGGCCGCTCTTCACCGCAAGAAACCGAAGAAGGACAAGGCCATCGACGATATCGCCGCCTTGCTGAACAAGGTGGACGACAAGCGGAGCGCGCCGCCGCCGCCAGCGGAGGAGACCGGCACGCCGCAAAAGGGCCCGGCGGACATGAACGGAGAGGATGCGCGCCTGGCCGCCACCTTGGTGGACAAGCTGCGCCAGAAGATCGAAAGCTGCTGGAACATTCCGGCCGGGGTGGAGGATGCGCAGAACCTGCGGGTGCGCATCCGTTTCCAGATGAGCGGCGAAGGATTGGTGACCGGCGGGCCGGAGGTGCTCAACCACATGAGCCATCCGGCTTTCAACGCGGCGGCGCAGTCGGCGGTGCGCGCCGTTTTGGCCTGTCAGCCCTATGATTTCCTGCCCATCGAGAAATACGATCTGTGGAAGGATGTCATACTGAATTTCGATCCCGGCCGCATGCTGGCCACAAACTAGCCGGGTTTGCCAGCAAGAAAGAGGGCCGGACGATGAACACAGGATGGGAAAAGCGCCGATTTGCGCCAGGAGCGGGTGACAGGGGCGCAAGTTTGTGGATTCATGGATTTGGGGCCATCATGGCTGCGGAAAACCGGAACATGGCGCAAGACGGGGGCACAAGGGACATGATGCGGACAATCTGGTCAAACATGCGCATGCTTGCGCTGGCGCTGATCGCCTTCGTGGCGGTTACGGCTCCGGCCCGTGCGGTGCTGGAGGTGGACATCACGCGCGGGCGGGTCGCGCCCATGCCCATCGCCATCACCACCTTTCTGGGCACTTCGCCCAGGGAGCAGAAATATGGCGCCGGTCTGAGCGGCGTGGTCAGCGCCGATCTGGAGCGCTCCGGACTGTTCCGGCCGCTCGATCCGGCCTCCTTCATCGAGCAGATCTCCAGTTTCTCGCGGCCGCCGCGCTTTGGCGACTGGCGCATCATCAAGGCCCAGGCGCTGGTCACCGGGCGGGCCGTCATGCAGGCGGATGGCAGGCTGCGCGCCGAGTTCCGGCTGTGGGATGTCTATGCCCAGCAGCAGATGCTGGGGTTGCAGTTCGTCACCAGCCCGCGCAACTGGCGGCGCATCGGCCACATGATCGCCGATGCCATCTACAAGGCGGTGACCGGCGAAGAGGGATATTTCGATACCCGCATCGTCTTCATCGAGGAGACCGGGCCGAAGAACAAGCGCGTCAAGAAGCTGGCGATCATGGATCAGGACGGCTACAACCTGCGCCGTCTGACCTCCGGGCGGGCGCTGGTGCTCACCCCGCGCTTTTCGCCCAATGCGCAGGAAATCACCTATATCTCCTATGCCAGCGGCAAGCCGCGCGTCTATCTGTACAATGTGGAGACCGGCCAGCGCGAGATCATCGGCGAGTTTCCCAACATGAGCTTCGCACCGCGCTTTTCGCCCGATGGGCAAAGGGTCATCATGAGTTTGCAAGAGGGCGGGGCCTCCAACATCTACGTGCTGGATCTGCGCAGCCGCGCCATGCGCAAGCTCACCGATACCCCGGCCATCGACACCGCGCCGTCGTTTTCGCCCGATGGCCGCCAGGTGGTTTTCGAGTCGGACCGCGAGGGCTCCCAGCAGCTTTACGTGATGAGCGCGGCGGGCGGGCCGGCGCGGCGCATCAGTTTCGGCAAGGGGCGCTATTCCACCCCGGTGTGGTCGCCGCGCGGCGATTACATCGCCTTTACCAAGATGTACAAGGGGCGCTTCGCCATCGGCGTCATCAAGCCCGATGGCTCCGGCGAGCGTATCCTCACGGAGGGCTTTCACAACGAGGGTCCGACCTGGGCGCCCAACGGGCGGGTCATCATGTTCTTCCGCGAGACGCGCGGCGCCAGTGGCGGCCCGCATCTGTATACGGTGGACCTGACAGGCTATAACGAGCGCAAGGTGCGCACGCCGGGCTTTGCCTCCGACCCGGCCTGGTCGCCCTTGCTGAAATGAGGTCAATGGGCTTATCCTTGCGCGCATGAGCGCAAGCCAGCCGGACATAGATGATCTGCCCCAGGCAGGCCGGGCCAGATGCTCCGGGACCGGCAGGGCGGACAAACGAGACGGGGATACAAAGCGATGATACGATCTTTTGCGAAGATGAAAATGGCCGCCGTTCTGGCTGGCGCGCTGGCGTTGTCGGCCTGCTCCTCGGCCAACAAGCCGGATCTGGAGACCAGTCAGGGCCAGCAGCAGGTCATTCCCGGCTCGGAACGGGATTTCATGCTCAATGTCGGCGACCGGGTGCACTTCCTGGTGGATCAATCCTCGCTGACGCCGGAGGCCCAGGGCATCCTCACCCGCCAGGCGGCCTGGCTGCGCCAGTATCCCAATGTGACGGTGCAGATCGAGGGCCATGCGGACGAGCGTGGCACGCGCGAATACAATATCGCCCTGTCGGCGCGGCGCGCCGCCACGGTGAAACGATTCTTGGTCAACCAGGGCATTTCGCCATCGCGCATCTCGACCATAGCCTATGGCAAGGAGCGGCCGGTGGCCCTGTGTGACGCCGAGCAGTGCTGGGCGCAGAACCGCCGTGCGGTGACGGTGATCACCGGCGGGGCCGTCTCCGGCTGACAGCGGATGCGGGCCGGGTTTGTCTTGAGCGCCATGAAAGGGTGAAGCCGATGCGGGTCAGGTTGGGTTTGCGGCTGCTGGTGCTGGCGGTGATGGCGGCTGTCTTTGCGCCGGGGGGTGCCGTGCGGGCGCAGAGCGATCAATGGAATGCGCTCTATGACCGCATCATCCGTCTGGAGCACGAGGTAAAGTCCCTGCGCGCCTCGGGCGGCGCACTTGCCGCCCGTTCCGGCGGCAATGCCAGTGAAAGGCGGCTGCGCGCCCTTGAGGCCGAAGTCAACGATCTGCGCCGTCAGATGAATGCGCGCCTGTCGCGCATGGATGCCCGTCTGCGCAAGCTGGAAAGGGCGCGCGCAAGGGGGGCCATGCGGCC
>JALSNA010000211.1 GCA_026987255.1 Hyphomicrobiales bacterium
GAAACGCGCCCCCAACAAAGGCCCACTCCCCCTGCCGGACGCCTCGCCTATCATCTGGGTGGCCGGGAGGGGGAGAGGGCCGGCGCGAGTGCGCAAACCCTTTTGCGCACACAGACAAAAAAGGAGACTTTCATCATGGCGCTTTTTGCGATCATCTGTAACGACAAGCCAAAAGAGGGCCTGAAGTTGCGTCAGGCCAACCGGCCTGCTCATCTGGCCTGGCTGGACGAGCTGGGGCGCACGGTGGTGGCCGCCGGACCCTTCACCGATGAGGAGGGCAACCCTTGCGGATCCCTGATCATCATCGAGGCATGCTCGCTGGAAGCGGCGCAAGGGATTGCCGCCCAGGATCCCTATGGCAAGGCCGGGGTGTTCGAAAAGGTGCAGATCCGGCCCTGGAAATGGCTCATCAACAAGCCCGCGGGCATGTGATCTCACGCACATCTGACAAGACGAAAGGACGGTTTCATGGCCTATTGGCTGTTCAAGTCCGAGCCCAACACCTGGGGCTGGGCGCATCAGAAGGCAAAGGGCGCGCCGGAGGAATGGGATGGCGTGCGCAACTACCAGGCGCGCAATTTCATGCGCCAGATGAAGGTGGGCGATCTGGGCTTTTTCTATCACTCGGTGAAGGAAAAGCGCATCGTGGGCATCGTCCGGGTGGCGCGCGAGGCGCATCGCGATTCCACCACCGACGATCCACGCTGGGAATGCGTCGATGTGGAGGCGGTCTGCGATGTGCCCCGGCCGGTGACGCTGGAAGAGATCAAGGCCAATCCGAAGCTGGAAAAGATGGTGCTGGTGAACAATTCGCGCCTGTCGGTGCAGCCGGTGACGCCCGAAGAATGGGACGAGGTCTGCCGCATGTGCGGATTTGACAGCATTCCCCATGCCCCCTGGCCGCAAGGCAAAAGCTGCCGGTAAATCCCCGGCAGGATCACCTGCGGCGCCATTTCCAGCCGCGCCCGGCGCGCTTCATGTTGTCGCCGAAGAGCTTGCGCTCCTGCGGGGTCAGGGCGCGCAGGAAGGCATCCATCAGATCGAGCACCTTCTGGCGCGCCCGGATATCGGCGGCGCGCAGCCTTTGCATCGCCTGCTCATAGGCCTGCTTGTCGAACCTTTGGGCGGTGACGATGCGCGCCAGCTCATCGCGCGCCCGGGCCACTTCCCGGTAGGCCTGGCGGATTTGCGCCCGGTATTCCCTGGCCTGCTGGCGCAAGATCTGCCTGCGCTTGCGGGGCATCTGGCGCAAGGTGCG
Organism: Hyphomicrobiales bacterium; assembly: GCA_026987255.1. Lineage (GTDB taxonomy): Bacteria > Pseudomonadota > Alphaproteobacteria > Rhizobiales > Aestuariivirgaceae > Thermopetrobacter. The sequence continues at coordinate 1,259 of JALSNA010000211.1, forward strand.
CCAGGCGGCGCGCAGCATGAGCCCGGGCCGGCCCAGGCGCGCTTGCGGATGATCCTGCGCGGAGCGGGCCATCATGCGCGCGGACATGCCGGAAGAGAAATGATGATAGATCATGGCTCCGGCGGCGCCGATGATCAGCAGGTTGAAGGCCAGCGATGCGATCAGCACGGGCATGAGCCAGCGCCGCCGGGACATTTGTTCATGCGCTTGCGTCACAGGATGCCTCCCTGTCCGTCCGGCTCGCTGGCCAGGTCGAGAATCTCCGCCAGACCGCCATCATCGAGAGCGGCTGTCCGCACACTTGCGCCAAGGATGGTCTCGCCCACGCCGGCCAGCGGCCCGAAACCGCCCAGCCAGATGCCCAGCGCCAGGGAGGCGGCCAGCATGCCGCCCACCAGCCAGCGGCGGGGCGCATTGTCGTTGGCGGGACGCGCCGCGGGCAGCTGCTGCGCAGGCGTGGCAATGCCGGCGGCGGCCAGGATGTCCGCCTCCAGACCCGCGCGGGCGGGCGGGGCGCAAGTCGCGCTCATGAGTTCATCGAAGGCGCGCGCATGCTCCAGCAGCTCCCGGGCCTGCGCGCTTTGGGCGCACAGCCGGTGCATTCCGGCGCGGACTTCGGCGGGCCAATTGGCCGCATCGGAGCCGTGAATGTCCAGAAGCTTGGCGAATTCCTGTTCGGTCATGTTCATTTTTCCGCCCCTTTGCCGTTCACGAGGGCTTTCATCTGCTCGCTCAGCAGGCCTTTCAATTTTCGCCGCGCGCGCCCGAGCAGGGATTCCACCGCCTCGACGGAGGTATCCATGATGCGGGCGATTTCGATATTCGTGTGCCCCAGGTCATGGGAGAGCACAAGGGCCAGTTTCTGGCGCTGGGGCAATTGCGCGATGGCGGCGCGCACCTGCGCCGACTGCTCGGCTTCCAGCAGGGCCCGCTCCGGGCCCGGTCCATGTGCCGCCAGGGCCTCGGCCATGCGCTCATCGAGAGGCTCGGGGGCGCGCCGCCTGAGGCGGTCGATGCAGGCATTGGCCGCAACCCGGTAAAGCCAGGTGGAAAAACGCCCTTTCTTGCGGTCATAGGCAGCCGGGTTCTTCCAGATGCGCAAGAAGACATCCTGGGCCAGGTCGTCGGCATCGGCGCGCGAGCCGAGCATGCGCCAGCCAATGGCGCGCACCTTCTCCACATGGCGCGAAAGAAGCGCGGCAAAGGCCTTGCCATCTGCTTGCGCAATGGCTTCCATGAGGTCTTCATCCGGCAAAGGCGGCATGGGCGTCCTTCATGGTCCGGAAGCAGGCGCAAGACCTGCTCCCGGCGTTTGCATCCCGTGAGGGGGGAGTATCTCACTCAATCCCCCATTTGGCCACGAAAACCTGCGCCGCCCATGCCGCGCATCATCATCTTGCGCATCATCATCTTGCGCATGCCGCGCTTGCCTTTCATGAAATGCCTGCGCAGCATGGCGGCCTCTTCCTTCGTCACCTTGCCATCGCCATTGCGGTCGGCGCGGGCGAAAAGGCGCATGCGCTTTTGCTTGACTTCATCGGAGCTGACGATGCCATCGCCATTGGCATCCAGGCGCGCCAGCAGGCGGTAGCGGATGGCGGGGATGCGCCGTTCCAGGCGCTTCTTGATAGCGGCATCGATTTCCGCCACCGTGGCCTTGCCGTCGCCATCGGCGTCCAGTTTGGCAAAGCGCATCATGGGGGCCTTTTGCGCCTCCTCCCTGGTCACCACGCCATCATGGTTGGCATCGAGCCGGGAAAAGATCCGGCCCGGGTTCATCATGGCGGGGCCCTTCATGCCCTCGCCATGGGGGCCGGCATGGGCCAGCACGGCGGCGCCGCCGAGCATGCCAAGGGCCGAAAAAGCAATGAGAATCCTGCCTGTGCGTGTCATGTCCTGTCTCCTTATTTGCCCCTTGAGGGGATCGCCTGGGGCGGGATGCACCCGGGGCGGAAAGGCGCATCCGGACATGAAACGGATACAGATGGCTGATTCCGTCGCAAAAAAATGCCGGACTGAACACGGAGGCGCACCGGAAGGGTGAGCCGGGTCATGGGAGCGGCGGGCAAATTCGGGTTTGAAC
>JALSNA010000212.1 GCA_026987255.1 Hyphomicrobiales bacterium
GGCAAAGCCGCCCGAAAGCTGCTCCAGGGCATTGAGCAGGAAGGTGGCATTGCCCGCCGCCGGAATGATCAGCGTCTGGCGGGCGCTCACCTGCCGCCGTTGCGCCCAGAAGCGGTCCGAGAGGGTATCGGAATCGGCAAAGACGATGATGTTGACATGCCCGCGCCGGGGGGCGCCGGCGGCCTTCTCCTTCGCCCCCTTGTCCTTGCTCCCGCTTGCCGCCGTGCCACCCCCGGAGGCCTTGGCAAAGGCGCTCTTGGCCTCGCCGCTGACCCTGGCGGCCAGCACCAGCGGCTTGCCACCCGGCTTGTAGGCATTCAGCAAGGTGATGGGATTGGGAATGGCCAGCATGTCCGTGCCCATGAGCATGGCCTTTTCGGAGGTGCGCAACAGCGGCTCGAAACGCACCTTGGCGCCCCTGGCCTTGCTCAGCGCCCCGGCGGAGCCGGTGATGATCTTGTTGACATTGGCGAACAGCGGATCGCCGGGGGAGGCAAAGGCGCTTTTGTCCATATCCATCCAGATCAGGTAGCTGGCCTGGGTCTCGCGCCCGCCATTGTTGAAAATCACCTTGCGCGCATAGGTGATGTCGCCCACCACCTTGCCGGTGGAAATCTCCACCCCCCAGGCCCTGAGCAGTTTCACCAGCGGATCGTCCGCCTTCAGCTCGCTCTTGCCCAGAAGGTTGCGGTCCACCGCCGCCGCCTCGTTCCACGGATCGGCATAGACCACCACCGGCTTGCCCGACAGCGCAAAGGCATCCACCGAGCGCGCCATGGCGTCAGTGAGCCTGACCGGCGCGGCCAGCACCAGCACATCGATGCTCTTCGGGATGGCCTTGGCATTGGGATCCACCGGGATGACCTTGTAGAAATCGCGCATTTGCAAGATCACCGCCCAATCGGGCTTTTGCCCCCCGCGCGGCGTATATCCGCCGAACATGGGCAGCGAAGTGAGCACGCCGATGACCTTCCTGTGCGGGTTGTTCAGCTTGTGGATGAGCTTGGTCAGGTCATATTCCAGATACTGGGCGCGGTCGGCGGAGAGGAAGGGAATGACCTCGCGCTGATCGGTGGAGTTCTCTCCGGTGAGGCCGAACCAGGCGCTTTGCCCATCCTCCAGCGGAATGGCCTGGATGCCCGCCGCCATGGCCCTGTCCTCATCGGCCGAGAAGGGCTCCGGATCGATCACTTCCAGCTTCAGCTTGCCATGTGACAGCGAGACATAATGGCGCAACAGGGCCTGCACCCGCGCCCCGTATTCGGCATAGAGCGGCGCGCGCGCCGCCAGGGATTTGGAGAAATAGAGCCGCAAGGTGACCGGCTCGTCCAGCCGGCTCAGCACCTCGCGGGTCGCCTTGGAGATGGTATAGAGCTTCTCTTGGGTGAAATCGGCCCGGTAGGGGCGCAGCATCTGGCTGGCGAAGAGATTGAAGGCCACCAGCGCCACCGCCGCCAAAACTATGGCCACAATGGCGGCAAGACGCGGCTTTGAGCGGGTCAACGCAGTCATTTCCACCTCTTTCCTAATCGGCCTTTTTCAGGTTGACGATGATGGCATTGACGAACAGCCAGAAGACGGTCATGGACACCCAGTAGAGAACATCGGGCAGCTCCAGCACGCCGCGGGTGACGGCGGAAAAATGGGTCAGCGCCGAGAGCGACGAGATGGCCTCCACCACCGCCTGCGGCAGCACCGCGCGGGCCGCATCCAGCACCACCGGCGTGCCCGCCGTCATGACGATGAAAATGCCCAGGGCGGCGAGAATGAAGGCGATCACCTGGTTGCGCGTCAGGGCCGAAAGGGCCGCCCCCATGGCCAGGAAGACCCCGGCCATGGCCCAGGCCCCCAGATAGCTCACCGCGATGACGCCATTGTCCGGGTTGCCCAGCCAGTTGACCGTGGCCCACAGGGTGAAGGTGGCCACCAGCGCCAGCCCCATGAACAGCCACCCGGCCAGCCACTTGCCGATCACCGCCTCGGCGATGGTCACCGGCAAGGTCATGAGCAGCTCGATGGAGCCGGAGCGGCGCTCCTCGGCCCACAGGCGCATGGAAATGGCCGGGGCCAGCACCAGAAACAGCCACGGCAGGTTCTGGAAGAAGGGCATGAGATCGGCCAGGCCGCGCTCGTAGAAATGCCCCAGCTGGAAGGTGAACACCCCGGCCAGGGCGGCGAAGATCACCACGAAGACATAGGCGATGGGGGTGGCGAAATAGGACGCAAATTCGCGTTTGACGATCGGCCACAGCGCTTTCATCACGCATCCTCCTCCACGCATTCGGCCATGGCCCGCATGGTGACATGGCGAAAGACCGCCTCCAGCGAGCCTTGCGCCTCCGGCGGCGCCAGCAAGGCCAGCTCGGAGGCCGCCGCATCGGCGAGAATGCGCCCTTGCGCGATGATGATGGCCCGCGAGCACACCGCCGGCACCTCCTCCAGGATGTGGGTGGAGACGATGATCGCCGAGTCTTGCGCCATGTCGCGGATCAGGGCGCGCACCTGGTGTTTCTGGTTGGGATCGAGCCCGTCGGTCGGCTCATCGAGAATGAGCACCGGCGGCTCGTGCAAGATTGCCTGGGCCAGCCCCACCCGGCGCTTGTAGCCCTTCGAGAGGGTTTCGATGGTCTGGCCATAGACGGCCTCGATGCGGGTGCGCGCCACCGCCTTGTCCAGGGCCGCCTTCAGTTTCGCGCCCGCAAGGCCGCGCACCTGGCCGCAGAACTTCAAGAATCCGCGCACCGTCATTTCCCCATAGGCCGGCGCGCCCTCCGGCAGATAGCCCAGGCGCGCCTTGGCCGCCACCGGCTCCTTGCCAATATCGATGTCACAGATGAAGGCCCGCCCGGCATCGGGCTCCAGAAAGCCCGCCGCCATCTTCATGGTGGTGGACTTGCCCGCGCCATTGGGCCCTAAGAACCCCAGCACCTCGCCCTTGTCCACGCTCAGGCTGATGCCGTCCACCGCGACAATGGGGCCAAAGCGCTTGCGCAATCCCTCAAGCCGCAACAATGCCGGCATGATCGCAACCCCTCAGCTTTGTCCAGAAGAAACGGGCACGCGGAAGAGACCATCCCGCTGCCGCCTCGTTTTTATCTGCTGGAGAGACTCAAGACAAGCGCATTGCGCGCCGCACGGGCATTAAATTTTCGCAAAAAAAGACGGCGCGGAGAAAGCCCCCGCGCCGCCTCACTGGTGTCCAGGAACCGTTCCAAAGAGCCTGAGTCTGTAGCCGATGCGCTCACATCACCCCCTCTTCAACGTCATTCCTGCGAAGGCAGGAATCCAAGGCGGCCTTTGCACAA
>JALSNA010000213.1 GCA_026987255.1 Hyphomicrobiales bacterium
ATCCCCGCCTTGCCGTTCTTGATGGCGATGACCTTCCTGCCCGCCATCAGTTCGCGCGCCAGGTTGCCGAAGGCCGCGGCCCGCCAGCCACTGAGCGCGGGCACATCGCGCTCGCCTGCCGCGATGCGCTCCACGTCCCTGGCGGAGGCGATGAGGCGCGGCGCGATGTGCTGGTCTTCCGACACGATTTTCAGCGCCAGCTTGAGCACATCGGCCATGGCCGAGGCCCCCTCAGGCCCCGGCTTGCGCTTTTTGGGCATGGGCGGCAGGGCCTCGTCGGGCAGCTCGCGGGCCCGCCGGATGGCCTCCAGCAGCGCCTTGCCGGAGCGCGAGCGCGCGAATCCTTCCGATATGGTGCGCAGGCGCGCCATCTGTGCTTCGTTTTCCGGCATCTGGGTGGCCAGTTCGCTGAGCGCTTCGTCCTTCAGCACCCGTCTTCGCGGCAGATCGCGCCTTTGCGCCTCGCGCTCGCGCCAGGCGGCCAGCTCGCGCAGGGCGGCCAGCTGGCGGGCGTTGCGGGGGCGGAACTTGATGCGCCGGTAGGCCTCCTGCGGCTCCATGGCATAGGTCCGTGGCGAGGTGAGAATGTCCATCTCCTCCCGCAGCCAGGGTTCGCGGCCCGTCCTGTGGAGCTGATCGCGCAGCTTCTCGTAGATGACGCGCAGATGGGTGACATCGGCCAGGGCATAGCGCAGCTGCTTTTCGCTCAGCGGCCGGCGCGCCCAGTCGGTGAAGCGCGATGACTTGTCCACATGCGCCCCGGCCAGCTTGTTGACCAGCGCCTCGTAACCCACCTGATCGCCAAAGCCGCAGACCATGGCCGCCACCTGGGTGTCGAACAGCGGATGGGGGATCTTGCCGGACAGATGATGGATGATCTCGATGTCCTGGCGCCCGGCGTGAAAGACCTTCAGGACCTTTTCATCCGCCATGAGATCGAAAAAGGGCGCAAGATCGAGCCCCTTGGCCATCGGATCGATGATCGCCTCGCTCTTCTCCCCGGCCACCTGGATCAGGCACAGGATGGGCCAGTAGGTCTTTTCGCGCATGAACTCGGTATCAATGGTAATGTAGTCTTCCGCCTTCATGGCGGCGCAGAAATCCGAAAGCCCTTCCGGTGTGGTGATGACCTGCATGCAAGCGAATCCTGATCTTTTGCGGTTTTTAAAAGTTGCCCGCATATTGCGCCCCGCGTCAGTCCGGGTCAAATGCCATCCCGGCGGGCTGTGGATGAGCCGGCTTTGCCATGGCTTGACAATCGGCGGGGCCTGTGCGCTTTTCCGCCCACGAGGACATTTTCCCAGGGGATTCCCATGCACGCATACAGAACCCACACCTGTGGCGCGCTGCGCGCCGCCGACAACGAGAAAACCGTCCGCCTGTCGGGCTGGGTGCACCGCATCCGCGACCATGGCGGGGTATTGTTCATCGACCTGCGCGACCATTACGGCATGACCCAGGTGGTGGCCGATCCCGACAGCCCGGCCTTTCATGTCGCCGAGACCCTGCATGCCGAATGGGTCATCAAGGTGGACGGCTATGTGCGCCCGCGCCCTGAAGGCACCGAAAACCCCAACCTGCCCACCGGCGAGGTGGAGGTCTTCGCCACCGGCATCGAGGTGCTCTCGGCGGCAAGGGAGCTGCCCCTGCCGGTCTTCGGCGAGCCCGATTACCCGGAGGACATCCGCCTGCATCACCGCTATCTCGACCTGCGGCGGGAGAAGATGCACGCCAACATCATGCTGCGCTCGGCGGTGACCGCCTCCATCCGCCGCCGCATGACGGAAATGGGCTTCACCGAATTCCAGACGCCCATCCTGACCGCCTCCTCGCCGGAAGGGGCGCGCGATTTCGTCGTCCCCTCGCGCCTGCATCCGGGCAAGTTCTACGCCCTGCCGCAAGCGCCGCAGCAATACAAGCAGCTCATCATGGCCTCCGGCTTCGACCGCTATTTCCAGATCGCGCCGTGCTTTCGCGACGAGGATGCGCGCGCCGACCGCTCGCCGGGCGAGTTCTACCAGCTCGACATCGAGATGAGCTTCGTCACCCAGGAGGATGTCTTCAATGCCGTGGAGCCGCTCATGGCCGGCATCTTCGAGGAGTTCGGCAAGGGCCGCAAGGTCACCAAACCCTTCCCGCGCATTCCCTATGACGAGGCCATGCGCAAATATGGCACCGACAAGCCCGACCTGCGCAACCCCATCGAGATGTCCGATGTCTCGGAGCATTTCCGCGGCTCCGGCTTTCGCATCTTCGCCAACATGCTGAAGAGCGACGCCAGGAACCGGGTGTGGGCCATTCCCGCCCCCTCCGGCGGCTCGCGCGCCTTTTGCGACCGCATGAACGCCTGGGCGCAAAGGGAAGGCCAGCCGGGGCTGGGCTACATCATGTTTCGCGAAGACGGCGGCGCCGGGCCACTGGCCAGGAACATCGGCGAAGAGCGCACCGAAGCCATTGCCCGGCAACTCGGCCTGAAGGCGGGCGATGCGGCCTTTTTCGTTGCCGGCGATCCGAAGACCTTTGCGCCCTTCGCCGCCGATGCCCGGCAGAAGGTGGCGCAAGAACTGGGCCTCATTGACGAGAACCGCTTCGCCTTTTGCTGGATCGTCGATTTCCCCATGTATGAATGGAACGAGGAGGAGGAGCGTATCGATTTTTCGCACAATCCCTTCTCCATGCCACAGGGCGGCAAGGAAGCCCTCGAAGCGGCAAAGGCGGCCCTCGATGCGGGAGACACCGGCCCGGCGCTGGCGCTCAAGGCCTGGCAGTATGACATCGTGTGCAATGGCGTGGAGCTGTCCTCCGGGGCCATCCGCAACCATCTGCCGGAGGTCATGAAACTGGCCTTCGAGATCGCCGGATACGACGGCAGGGAGGTGGAGGAACGCTTCGGGGCCCTTTACCGCGCCTTCCAGTATGGCGCACCGCCCCATGGCGGCATAGCACCAGGGCTGGACCGCATGGTCATGCTGCTGGCCGATGAACCCAACATCCGCGAAGTGGTGCTCTTCCCGATGAACCAGCAGGCCGAGGATCTGCTGATGAACGCCCCGGCCGAACTGGCCCCCAGCCAGCTGCGCGAGCTGCACCTGCGCATCATGCAGCCGAAGAAGAAAAAGGCGGAGCAGGGCAACTCGTAACAGCGGCGTGATATCGGTTTGATGCCCAGGGTCTGTTGATCTTTGCCGGATCGCACCGGCGCTGGCGAAAATTGCTTCCAGCGTGATGAATTTGACCGCGGCGATCATCCGATCGGAAGGGAAAATTCGCGCGCTGGGGGCAATTTTCG
>JALSNA010000214.1 GCA_026987255.1 Hyphomicrobiales bacterium
ATCCCGGAGCCTTTTCGCCCTTGCCAATACCTTCAAGTATTGCCTGCGGACGAAAAGACACCGGGATTTTGCCTGAATCCTGAATCCTGCATCCACCATCCCTCTTTATGAGTCCTGACCCCCAAGACATCCCGGCTCCCGGACATATTCAAAACGTCTAATATACGTGAGCACCGCTCACATTCAATTTTGGCTAAATATACACAAGGTTGCCGCACTGTCCAGTCCCGGGACAGGCCGGAGGGGCGAAAAAGGGCGCAAAAAAGGCGCCACGGGCGGGCCATGGCGCCTTTTTCCTTTGTCTTGTGGCAGCTTTGCCACAGGCGCAGGGCGGCTCCTGCGCCAGATGCGAATCCGCGCTCAGCCGGCGGTGTGCTTGATCTGGAAGACGTAAACGTCACCGTCCTGGGAGGAATCCACCAGCTCGTTGCCGGTCTGGTTGCAGAAGGCGGCGAAATCGGCCACCGAGCCCGGATCGGTGGAATAGACGGTGAGAATCTCGCCGGCGGGGACGGCCTTCAGCGCCTTCTTGGCCTTCAGGATGGGCAGGGGGCAGTTCAGGCCCTTGGCATCGAGAACGTGTTCGGACATGGTGTTTTCTCCTCTTTTTCAGCGATCGGTGGCTTTGGCGATCCTGGCGCGGCCGGATGGCGCAGGATCAGATGAACATGTTGATGTGGGACTTTGCGGCAACCTCGAAATAGCTGGCCGCGCCGCCGAGCTCGATCTCGTCCATGAGATCCTCGCGCTTGTAGTCGAAGAGCTCGACGGTCATGTTGCAGGCGATCATGCGCACATCGGACAGGACAGCGGCCTCGCGCAGATCCTCCAGGGAGGCGACGTTGTTCTTCTTGATGAGCGATTTCATCATCGCCCCGGCCATGGCGTCGACGCCGGGGATCATGGGCAGGAAGTTGGGCATGGCGATATGGGTGCCGAACATGGGCATCTCCATGGCGGCATTGCCCAGGACGGTGAACTTCGGATCGAGCTTCTTCTTCACCAGGGCCAGGCCGTAGAAGGTGAAGAACAAGGTCACGTCATAGTCCATGGCGGCGGCCGTGGTGGCCAGGATGAAGGGCGGGTAGGCCCAGTCCAAAGACCCCTTGGTGACAATGATGGTCATGGATTGCCGCTTGATGTCGGCAACTGTGTCGTCAGCCATGTTTTCCCTCCTTTGTGGCTTCCCGTGGCGCGCCCTGGGCGCGGCGCTTTTCGCGCTCATATTGCATTTGACGTATATTAGCGTCACTGAATGCACCGGAATGGGGGCCCTGGTCAAGGCGAATTTGCCCGCCCGGGCCGTGCGGCGCGCTCAGATGTCCAGAACCTTCTCCATGTATTTCACCCCCAGGACGCCGCCGGCCATGATCGAGACGGTGGCCAGAACCGAGCCCAGGGCGAGGGTGGACATGCCGGTGATGCCCTGCCCCACGGTGCAGCCCAGGGACATGATGCCGCCAAAGCCCATGAGCGCGCCGCCGGCCATGTTGCGCAGGGTGTCGGGCGTGTCAACGAAGGTGGACAGATGAAAGGAGCCGGACAGACGCGCCGAGATGAAGGCCCCCAGGATGGCGCCGCCGACGGTGGCGATGCCGAAATTGATGGTCGAGCCGGTGTAGGTCATCAGATACTGGAAGGCATTGCCGGTGGGGGCGATGAAGGTCAGGCCCACCACCTGCACCGGCTCGAACTCGTCGTTGCCGAGAATGCCGGTGGCGGCCCAGGCGGCGACCACCAGAAGCCCGAGCAAAAGACCGGCGGCGATATTGCGCGGCGAACGGCGGAAGGCGGCGTCCTTGAAGGCGAAGGTCACCAGGGCGATGATCATGGCGAAGGCGACGATGGGGGCCATGGTCTCATAGCCAATGCCGGTGAAATGGCCGATGAGGGTGGCGATGCCCTGGTCCGTAACGCCCAGGGTCTTGAAATTCTGCGATACCAGCCCCTGAAGCCAGATGCGCGGGGCGGCGAGGATGCCGCGCATGGCCATGTATCCGGCCCAGCCGATGAAGAAGAGCACGATCAGGGCCTTCAGATCGCCATTGCCGACGCGCATCAGATTGCGCCCCGGGCAGCCGCCGCCGAGCACCATGCCGAAGCCGAAGATGACACCGCCCAGAATGAAGCCGGACCAGGAAAAGGAGGTGTTCAGATAAATGGATTTGGTGAGATCGACAAGGCCGATGATGTGCAGAAACTGCGCCCCGGCGATGGCGGTGGCCATGGCCAGGGCCCAGGCGCGCATGCGCTTCCAGTCGCCGAAGGACACGATGTCGGAGACCGCGCCCATGGCGCAGAAATTGGTGCGGTGGGTGACGGCTCCGAAGGCAATGCCGATGATCAGCCCGGCAAAGCCCATGACGGTGGTGATGGCCATGTCTTCCATGGGTGTTCCCCTTCCCTTGTCTCGCGCCCGGCCTTGGCGGCGGGCCTTTTTGGCTTGGAGATACCTTTATGCCCGCTCATATAGAAATATTCAATAGTGTGAATGTCTGATATGAAGACGAAAGGGGAAAGAAATGGTGAGGCAGATGGCAGGGGATGGAGGATTCCCTTGCTTGCTGGCTCTGAAGACCTTCCTCCATCCCCTGCCATCCGCCGCGATGATGGGCCTGTCGGCAGATGGCAGGGGACGGAGGATTCCTTTCTTGCTGGCTCTGAAGGCCTTCCTCCATCCCCTGCCATCCGCCGCGATGATGGGCCTGTCGGCAGATGGCAGGGGACGGAGGATTCCTTTGCTTGCTGGCTCTGAAGACCTTCCTCCATCCCCTGCCATCCGCCGCGATGATGGGCCTGTCGGCAGATGGCAGGGGATGGAGGATTCCTTTTTGTTGGCTCTGAAGGCCTTCCTCCATCCCCTGCCATCCGCCGCGATCATGGGCCTGTCGGCAGATGGCAGGGGATGGAAGATTCCTTTCTTGCTGGCTCTGAAGGCCCTCCTCCAGCCCCTGCCATCCGCCGCGATGATGGGCCTGTCGGCAGATGGCAGGGGACGGAGGATTCCTTTTTGTTGGCTCTGAAGACCTTCCTCCATCCCCTGCCATCCGCCGCGATGATGGGCCTGTCGGCAGATGGCAGGGGACGGAGGATTCCTTTTTGTTGGCTCTGAAGACCTTCCTCCATCCCCTGCCATCCGCCGCGATCATGGGCCGTAACGGCAGATGGCAGGGGATGGAGGATTCCTTTCTTGCTGGCATGGGGGTGGGATGGCGGAATCAGGGCAAGGGTTGCGCATATTTGAATATGAGCATAAAAAAGAGCCGGAAACGGAA
>JALSNA010000215.1 GCA_026987255.1 Hyphomicrobiales bacterium
TGACCCTAGGCATTCAGGCTTGCGTGAAGCTGTCCGCGGCCACAAGGGGACATTTCCATTGACCGTCTGAAGACCATCCTCACCCCCTGCCAACCACCCGTAGTGTGCCATGACCTGGGTGGCTGGCAGGAGATTGAGGATGGACGCGCAAGCGTTTCTGGAGACACCCAAGGGCGGCAAGCCACGGGCAAGGCTCGCCGGGCAGGGTATCTGGCAGGATAGCTGCGGACAGGATGAGCGCCATGCTGAGCACACTCGCCAACTACCAGCTGATAGCCAGGAACATCACCGCCTCACTGCAGCGGGTGGCCGAAAAACCGCAGGTGCACAGGGAGGCGGAGCACTATCTGGCGCGCATAGAAAAAATTGACACCATCGAGCAATTTCTGGCCGATGACCGTGTCTATCGTTTCGCCATGGAGGCCTGCGGCCTGAAGGACATGATCTACGCCAAGGCCTTCATGCGCAAGGTGCTCAAGGAAGGCGTGGATTCCCCGGAGAGTTTCGCCAACCAGCTGGCCGACAATCGCTTTCGCGACTTTGCGCGGCGCTTCAACTTCAAGAGTTTCGGAGCCTCGGCCACCACATTCGAGCGCACCCGCAGCGAGGTGGTCAACGATTACATCCGCCTCAAGCTGGAGGAGGAAGCCGGAGAGAGCAACGAGGGCGTGCGCCTGGCACTCTATTTCCAGCGCAAGGCCCCAGGCCTGCGCAATGGCTATGACATATTGGCCGACAAGGCGCTGATGAAAGTGGCCGAGACCATCCTGGGCCATTCGCTCGTTCATGGCGACATCGACCGCAATGCCAGGATCGTGGAAAAGCGGCTGAAAATCACCGAGCTGTCCGATCCGGGCAAGCTGACGCGTTTCCTGGCGCGCTTTGCCACCATGTGGGAGATGAACGCTGCCCCTTCCGGCATCCCGAGCGGCAACGGCGCTGCCAACGCCCTGATGACGGGCTCCTTTGGCGGCGGCATCAGCCAGGACATCCTGCAGACGCTGCAGGGGCTGAAAATAGGGGGAATATGACGCCATGAAGGTGGTCCTGCACGTGGCCCTGTCCGGCCAGATGGCCTTGCAAAATCAGCTGACATCCATAGCCAACAACGTCGCCAATGTGACGACGCCGGGCTTTCGCGCCGAAGGCGGCAGGTTCGCGGCTCTCGTGTCGCGGCAAAAGCCCGGGCCGGTCAGCTATGTCACGGCGGGCGGCGCCTATATCGACCGACGCCCGGGAGCCTTGAAGCAAACCGGCAACCCGCTCGATGTCGCCGTGCGCGGCGATGCCTGGATGGCTGTGCAGGGGCCGGGCGGCATCATCTACACGCGTGACGGGCGCATGCGCATGACGCCTGCCGGGGCGCTGGTGTCCGCCGAGGGCTATCCCGTCCTCGATGTCAGCGGCTCTCCCATCACCTTGAAACCGAAGGCCGGGGCGCCGAAAATCGCCCAGGATGGCATGATCACCCAGGGCGGTGCGCAAATCGGCGCCATAGGCCTTTTCAGCATTTCCAGGCAGGCGCGCCTTCAGCGGCGGGGCAATTCCGGCGTCGTTCCAGATCGCGAGCCGGAGCCGGTGGTGGACTTTCGCAATGCCGGAATCATGCAAGGGTTCATCGAGGAATCCAACGTCAACGGGGCGCTGGAAATGGCCCGTCTGATAGAGGTCTCCAATGCCTTCCGCCAGCTTTCCAGTTCCATGGAGGAAAGTGAGCGGAGCATGGTGCAGGCCATCCGCACCCTGGGCGGCGGCAACGCCTGATGCCCTCCATGCACGAGATCCTGCGGGCCGGGCCGCTGGGCCGCCTGGGCGAGCTGGCGCGGCAACTCGACGATGAAGGCGCGCTGTTGCGCTGCGGCGGCAAGGTGGTGGAGATCTCGCCCGCCGTGTGCCGTGTCAAGGGGCTGTCGCGTTTCGTCAGCCTGGGCGATTGCGTGAGCATCGCAAGCGAGGATGGGCCGCTGCTGGCCCAGGTGGTGCACATCGGCTCTTCGGGCATCTTGATCAAGCCCTTCGATGCCGGCTCGGGCATCCGCATCGGCATGCCGGTCTGGCGCAAGGGGGCCTTTCGCATTCATCCTCATGAGAGCTGGAAAGGGCGGATCATGAACGCCCTGGGGGAGGCGGCCGACGACGGCCCGCCGCTGCGCAAGGGATCGCGCGCCCTTGGCGTGGAGCGCACCCCGCCAAAGGCCTTGCGCCGCGCCCCCATCACCACGCCGATGCGCACCGGCATTCGCGCCGTGGACATCTTCACGCCGGTCTGTGCCGGGCAGAGAATGGGGATATTCGCCGGCTCCGGAGTCGGCAAATCGACCTTCCTGGCCATGTTGAGCCGCGCCAGCACCTTTGAAACGGTGGTCTTTGCCCTCATTGGCGAGCGTGGCCGGGAGGTCCGGGAGTTCGTCGAGGAGGCCATCGGCGCAAGCGGGCTGGCGCGCGCGGTCGGCATCGTCTCCACCGGCGATGAAAGCCCCATGATGCGCAGGCTGGCGCTGAAAACCGCCATTACCGTGGCCGAATATTTCCGCGACCGGGGGGAGAACGTCCTGCTCATGGCCGATTCGGTTACCCGCTATGCCCATGCCTGCCGCGACATCCTGCTGGCGGCGGGCGAGGCTCCCGTCGCCCGCGGCTATCCGCCGGGCATCTTCTCGGAGCTGCCAAGGCTGCTGGAACGCACCGGGCCGGGCGAAGCGGGAAAGGGCTCCATCACCGCCTTTTTCTCCGTTCTCGTGGATGGCGACGATCACAACGATCCGGTGGCCGACAGCATCCGGGGCATCCTCGATGGCCATATCGTTCTGGATCGCGAAATCGCCGAGCAGGGCCGCTATCCGGCGGTCAACGTGCTCGCTTCGGTCTCCCGCCTCGCCAAGAGGGCCTGGACGGCGGAACAGGAAAACCTGGTTCTCATGCTGCGCGCGCTCATCGCCCGTTATGAGGACACGCGCGATCTGCGCATGCTCGGCGGCTACCGCGCCGGCGTGGACGAGGAGCTGGACCGCGCCATGCAATGGACGCCGCGCATCTATGATGTGCTCAAACAGGGGCCTGATGAACAGGACGCAGGGGATGCCTTCGAGGCCCTGGCGGCGGCATTGCGCGGCGGGCAGGAGCAGCCCGCGGCGGCCAAACCGCTAAAGGAGAGCTGAAAAGCCCCCTGCCCCGCCCTCCGTGCGCACAACGGCAGAGCTTTCAAGTCGGACGTGAAGAAAAGTTTTCCAGCCTGCCTGGCAGGCTGGAAATACTTTTCTTCAGGAAAAACA
>JALSNA010000216.1 GCA_026987255.1 Hyphomicrobiales bacterium
CGCTGCGTCCTCTTCACCATCCGTCAGCGCCGGGGCGGCCGGCGCGGCCAGAAATCCCGGTTGCGGCCCACCCCAGGCATCCGAAATCACCGGGGCGGCATCCTCGGCCTTTTCCGCCTCGGCCGGCGCCTCCTTGGGTGCCTGCCCGGGCTGATCAGGAGCAGCCTCCCCTTGCACCGCCGCCTTGTCGCGGCCATTGCCGCGGCTGCGCGTCTCGCGCTGTTCGCGCGGCTGCTGGCGGGCCGCCTCGCGCTGCTCCATCTGCTGCTGGCGGCGCAACTGCGCCTGCTCCTGGGCCGCCGCGACGATGCGCAGATAATGCTCGGCATACTGAAAATAGCCTTCCGCCTTCACCGTATCGCCAGAGGACAGCGCATCGCGCCCCAGGGCCGTATATTTGTCGGCGATATGCTGGGCCGTGCCGCGCACCTTCACGTCCGGCCCATTGCTTTCATAGACCTTGTTGGCATTGTTGGGCTGCCGCCGGTTGCGCGAGCGCGATCTGTTCTTGTGCTGGCTTTGTCTCATCTGTCCATGTTCTCTGATGGTGCATGCGCGCCACGCCGCCATACAAGCGAAGTGCCCGCATCTTTCCTTGTGAGCCCAGAAAGGCTCAAGTGATGTAACAGGTTGGCTGCTTTCGTATAATCCTGTGCCAGTCCTGGCTTGTGACTATCCGTCTGATCCGTATTCCGGTCCAGCTTCCGGCGCGCCGCTTCGCCGGTCTGTGCGGCTTGTCTGTGTCATGCCCCTGAGTAATGACCTGAATCACGACTGATCGTGATGCCGCAGATGCTTCTCTTTAGCGCGCTCAAGCGGGCTTTCCAACCCCTTAAAGGCCGCAAGGCCCGCATTATCGCGCCTTATCGTCATTTTTTTCTTAAAACCACGGCCCGCTCCACCCCGCCCAGATCGCGCCACAGAACCGGCAGGGCCGCATCGGGCGCAAAACCGGCCTCTTGGCAAATCGCCACAATGTCCTGCGCCTGCCCCTGCCCGGCCTCCCAGATGGCAAAACCGCCCGGCCTGAGCAAACCGGCCGCCTGCCCGGCCAGGATGCGATAGGGATCAAGACCATCTGGCCCGCCATCGAGCGCCAACCCGGGATCGTGCTCGCGCACCTCCCGCGCCAGTCCGGCGATTTCTCCCGCCGCGACATAGGGCGGATTGGCCACCATCAGGCTAAACGGCCCACCGGCCGCCGCCAGCCACTGCGATTGCGCCAGCACAAGACGCCCGGAGACGCCAAGCCGGCGCGCATTCTCCCGCGCCACCTTCAGCGCCGCAAACGATATGTCCACACCCAGCCCCACGGCCGCGGGCAGCTCCGCCAGCAGGGTGATGATGAGCGCCCCGCTGCCGGTGCCCGCATCGGCGATGCGCAGGGCGCGGCCGCAAAACTCCTCCAGCCGGGCCACCGCGAGAGCCGCCTCGATCAGGGTTTCGCTATCCGGGCGCGGATCGAGCACATCGGGCGTGATGAGAAAATCGCGCCCAAAGAAGGCCCGCCGTCCGATGATGCGCGACACCGGCTCCCCGGCCAGCCGCCGCGCCGCGCAGGCGGCAAGACGCTGTGCCTCGTTCTTGGCAAGCGGCCGCTCCGGGGAAGAAACCAGGGCGGCATGGGAAAGCCCGGTGACATGCAGCACCAAAAGGCGCGCATCCAGCCCCGGCGTTTCAATCCCGGCGCCCCTGAAATCCGCCATCAGCCGCCGCAGCGCCGCATCCACGGGCATTCCGGCCAGGGAGGCGCGCCTCACGCCGCATCCCCTTGCCCGTCCCCGGCCGCCTGGGCGGCCAGCTTGGCGGCCTGATCCTCGGTGGTCAGCGCCCGCACCAGCTCGTCCAGCCCGTCTCCGGCCATGATCTGATCGAGCTTGTGGAGCGTCAGCCCGATGCGGTGATCGGTGACCCGTCCTTGCGGGAAATTGTAGGTGCGGATGCGCTCGGAGCGGTCGCCGGAGCCGATCTGGCCGCGCCTTTCGCTGGCCCGCGCCTCGTCCAGCTTGCGCCGCTCCATTTCGTAGATGCGCGCCCGCAGCACCTTCATGGCCTTGGCCTTGTTCTTGTGCTGGGATTTCTCATCCTGCTGCGAGACCACGATGCCGGTGGGCAGATGGGTGATGCGCACCGCCGAATCGGTGGTATTGACGCATTGCCCGCCCGGCCCGGAGGCGCGGAACACGTCGATGCGCAGATCCTTGTCCTCGATCCTGACATCCACCTCCTCGGCCTCCGGCAGCACCGCCACGGTGGCCGCCGAGGTGTGGATGCGCCCCTGGGTCTCGGTCTGCGGCACCCTTTGCACCCGGTGCACGCCGGATTCGTATTTCAACGCCGCGTAGGCCCCCGCCCCCTTGATGGAAGCGACGATCTCCTTGTAACCGCCGCGCTCCGATTCGGAGGCCGACAGGATCTCCACCGTCCAGCCGCGGCCTTGCGCGAACCTTTGATACATGCGGAACAGATCGCCGGCGAACAAGGCCGCCTCGTCGCCGCCGGTTCCGGCCCGCACCTCCAGGATGACATTGCGCTCATCCGCCGCATCCTTGGGCAAAAGCTGCAGTTGCAGCTCCTTTTCCAGCCCGGCGATGCGCGGCTCCAGCGCCGCCAGCTCCTCGCGCGCCATCTCGCCCATTTCCGGATCGTCCCGCATGGCGCGCAGATCCGCAGCCTCCGACAGCGCCGCGCGCAACGCCCTGGCCACTTTCGCCACCGGCTCAAGCTGGGCATATTCGCGCGACAGGCGCACGAATTCCTCGCCCGAGGGGCCCGCCGCCAGGTCCTTCTCCACCGAGTCCAGGCGCGCCAGCACCTGATCGATTTTCGCCGAATGCGCAATGGACATGGAAAAACTCTCGTTCCCAACAGAGAAGGGGACGGATCCTCCGCCCCCGTTCATCCATGCTTGTAATATATTTTCCCGCGCCGGGAAAGCGCCTCAGCCATGCTGCTTGCGCAGGGCCTGCGGGCTCAAGGGCTCGCCGACCAGGACCGTGCCCGGCCTGGTCAATGTGCCCATGACCTTGCCGTTTTCCATCCACTCCAGAAGGCCGCCATCGCGGGCGATGATGGTCAGGCCCCGCGCCTGCGGCACCGTGTAGGTCTCGCCCTTCTTGAGCATGCCCGAATAGACGCTGTTGCCATCCTTGTCCTCGATGCGCACCCAGATGTCATCCACCGCGCGCAGCACGAACCCCTTGCCCGGCGCGGCTGCCGCCGGGGCGCTGGCCATGGCCGGATCGCTGGCCGCCAGACCGCGCGTGCGGCCCACCGCGGCGGCTGGCGGGGCAATGCCGCTGTGCGATTGCGGCTTGATGGCCTCCGGCGCGGCAATGTCGCCGGTGGCGGTGCGCCTGATCAGCGCCTCCATGCTGTCGATGCCGCCCGCCGGGCTGTCATCGCCCAGCGCCTTTTCCGCCAGTTGCGAGATGGAAGAAACCGTGCGCACGCCATCGGAGGATGTTTGCGCAGGCTTGGCCGGAGCCGCCTCTTGCTGCGCGGCCACACTCACCCAGTTCCCGTCGTCGGACGATCTGCCCGAGGCAATGATCCAGACCGTGCCGCCGAACAGCAGGACGGCGGCCAGCACCGAGGCCACGACCCCGCCCGCGCCGGAGGTCATGGAGCGCAGCCGCTCGATCAGCGGAAAGGAGATCACCTTGGCGGAGGAAAAGGCGCGCATCCTGCCGCCCGGTTTGAGCGGCCGCGGCATGAGACGGGCGAAATGCGCCACCAGCGGCTGCGGATCGAACCCCAGATAGCGCGCATAGGCGCCGATCATCTGCAGGGCCTGGGAGCGCTCCGGCAATCCTTCCAGATTGCCCATCTCGATGGCTTCCAGGTGATGCGGATGCACCCCGGTGTCCTGCCCCACCTTTTCCAGCGACAGGCCGCGCATCTCGCGCTCGCGCTGCAGATACCAGCCCGCCTCGCCCGCCGGATCCTTGGCCCCGTCGGGCTTGGGGCGGAAATGGGCCTGCGCCTGCGTCATGGAAGAAGTCTGATGGAGTGTCATGTCCAAAACCCCGATTGCTGCAAGACCGCAAGCCCGAAAGCCCGGCCCTTTCTGATGGCGCCGCGAAGGAAGCCGTGCGCCCTGGTTGTCAGCAATCATGAACGAAAATGGTAAGCGCTTTATGAACAAAAGCGGCCATTCCCGGCGCAATTTCCGGGCAGAAAGGCATCAGGAGGCGAAAATGCCGTAATCACACTATCGCGAATAGAGTTTCACGCCGTTGTCGCGTGCGAAGACGGCCGCCTTTTCGCGCAAGGATGTGCCGCCATTGTCCAGCCATGAGCGCAGGGCGCGCGCCAGCTTGCCACGATCCAGGGTGCGCGTCATGGCCTTCACCGGGCCGACGGCGGCCGGGGCCATGGAAAGGGATGTATAGCCCAGGCCGATCAGGATCATGGCATCCAGCGGGCTGCCCGCCATCTCGCCGCACAGCGACACCGGCGTTGCCGCATCCCGGCAGGCGCGGGCGATGGTGTCCAGGGCGCGCACCATGGCCGGATGCAAAGGATCAAAGCGGTGCGCCAGGCGCGGATTGCTCCGGTCGGCGGCGAACAGGAACTGCATCAGGTCATTGGAGCCCACGGAAAGAAAATCCACGTGCCGGACCAGGCCTTCGAGCTGAAAGATCAGGGCCGGCACCTCCACCATGGCCCCGGTCTTGACCCGCCTTGGCACCGGCTTGCCCATCAGCCGCATGACCTCGAGCTGTGATTCCACCATCTTGCGCGCCTGCAGGAACTCGTCCACGTCCGTCACCATGGGGAACATGACATGCAGCACCTCTCCGGCGGCGGCCGACAGAAGGGCGCGCACCTGGGCCTTCAGCAGGGCGGGGCGGTCCAGCCCCATGCGGATGGCCCGCCAGCCCATGGCCGGGTTTTCCTCCCGCTCGGTCTTGAAATAGGGCACCACCTTGTCCGAGCCGACATCGAGAGTGCGAAAGACCACCGGCTTGTCCCCGGCCGCCTTCATCACCGCGCGGTAATGCCGCTCCTGCTCCTCGCGCATGGGCAGGGCGCGGGTCATCATGAATTGCAGCTCGGTGCGGTACAGCCCGATGCCATCGGCGCCCGAATCCTCCAGGTGCGGCAGATCCACCAGCAGCCCGGCGTTGATGTTGAGCGAGACGCGCACTCCATCGCGGGTGATGGCCGGCTGGCCGCGCAAGCGGGTGAACCGCGCCTGGCGGCGGGCATAGAGGCGCACCTTTTCCGCATAGGCCTGGCGGATGTCCGGATTGGGCCGCACATGAACATCGCCCGTGCGCCCGTCGAGGATGATGGCATCGCCATTTTCCACCTGATCGGTAATGTAGTCCACCTGCCCGATCACCGGGATTTCCAGCGCCCGCGCGACAATGGCCACGTGCGAGCCCGCGCCCGCCGCCTCCAGCACCAGCCCGCGCAGTTTCGCCCGCTCGTAATCGAGCAGTTCCGCCGGGCCCATGGAGCGCGCCACGACAATGGAATCGCGCGGCAGGTCGCCTTGCGCGGCGGTGCCTGTCTGGCCGGTGAGAATGCGCAACAGGCGGTTGGCCAGATCGTCCAGGTCGTGCATGCGCTCGCGCAGGTAGGGATCCGGCTGGCGCAGCATGCGCGCCCGGTTGTCCGACTGCACGCGCTCCACCGCGGCTTCCGCCGACAGGCCGTGGCGGATCGCATCCTCGATCTTGCGCACCCAGCCGCGGTCATTGGCGAACATGCGCACCGTCTCGAAGATTTCCGCATGCTCCCCCTGATTGGACAGGCCGGTGGTGGAGATCAGCTCGTCCACATGGGCGCGCAGATCCTCCAGGGCGGCGTTCAGCCGCGCGATCTCCGCTTCGATGTCATCGGCGACGAAATTGCGGATGACCACCTTGGGCTGATGCAGCACCACCTGGCCCAGCGCCACGCCCGCGTTCAGCCCCTCGCCGCGCAGATGCAGGCGGCGGCTCTTCTTCTCGCCATGGGCGGCCAGCTCGGAGAGAAACTCCGGCGAGGCCAGAAACTCCGCCAGCACCATGGCGGTGGTTTGCAGGGCCTCTTCCTCCTCCTCGGAATAATGGCGCGGACGGCGGTTTTGCACCACCAGCACGCCGGTGACGCGGCCCGAGCGCAGGATCGGCACGCCAAGGAAGGAGGAATAGATCTCCTCGCCGGTCTCCGGCAGATAGCGAAAGGCCGGATGCGCCTGGGCATCGGAAAGATTGAGCACTTCCGCGCTGCGCGCGATGGTGCCCACCAGCCCCTCGCCCACCTTCAGCCGCGCCCGGTGCACCGCCTCGCGCCTGAGCCCCTCGGTGGCGAAAAGCTGCAATTCGTCCCTGTCGTCGCGCACATAGATGGAGCACACCTCGGCCACCACGTTGGAGGCCACGAGGGCGGCGATGCGATCGAGTTTTTCCTGCGCCGTTTCCTGCTCCGCCATGACCTCGCGCAATCGCCGGAGCAGGACGCGCGGGCCAACAGCGGGGTAAGGCATCAGCCGGCGTCCTCCCTGATGGGGGATTTTCGCCATGCGCATACGGCCGCAAGATTATGCGCGGCGGCAATCATCTGGCAATGAAGCGGCATGGCAACCATGATCCCTCTCTCCCCGGCGGCTTGTGATGCGCGATCATAAGCCCTCAGGCGCCATCCAGTCCATAGGCCGAATGCAAGGCGCGGATGGCCAGCTCCAGATAGGCCTCGTCGATGAGCACCGAGACCTTGATTTCGGAAGTCGTGATGGCCTCGATGTTGATGCCCTTTTCCGACAGGACGCGGAACATCTTCGAGGCCACGCCCGCATGGGAGCGCATGCCGATGCCGACGACGGAAATCTTCGCCACCTCGTCGGAAGAGGCCAGTTCCCCAAAGCCGATATTGTCCTTTTCGCGCGCCAGCACGTCCAGCGCCTTTTTCAGATCGCCGCGCGCCACGGTGAAGGTCAGGTTGGCGAACTCGCCGTCGGCGGAGACGTTCTGCACGATCATGTCCACCGAGATCCCGGCATCGGCCAGGGGGCCGAAGATGGAGGCCGAGACGCCGGGCTTGTCCTTGACCTTGCGAATGGCCACCTGGGCCTCGTCGCGGGAATAGGCGATTCCGCTGACAACCTGCTGTTCCACGATTTCATCCTCTTCGCAAACAAGTGTTCCCGGCCCCCGGCCGTCTTCGGTGACCTGAAAGGGCCCATCCGGATCGTCGAAGCTGGAGCGCACCCGCAAGGGCACATTGTATGTCATGGCCAGCTCCACCGAGCGCGTCTGCAGCACCTTGGCCCCCAGGGAGGCCAGTTCCAGCATTTCCTCGTAGGAGATCCTCTCCAGCCTGCGCGCCTTGGCCTCGATGCGCGGATCGGTGGTATAGACGCCGTCCACGTCCGTGTAGATATCACACCTGGCCCCCAGCGCGGCCGCCACCGCCACCGCCGAGGTGTCCGAGCCGCCCCGCCCCAAGGTGGTGATGCGGCCATCCGGCCCGATGCCCTGGAAGCCGGCAATGACATTGACCTTGCCTTCATCGAGCGCCGCAACGAGATTGTCCGGCGGGATATCCATGATCCGCGCCTTGCCGTGAAAGCCGTCCGTCTGCACCGGGATCTGCCAGCCCGCCCAGGAACGCGCCGCGATCCCCATGTCCTGCAGGGTCAGCGCCAGCAGGCCCGCCGTCACCTGCTCGCCGGAGGCCACGACGGCATCATATTCGCTGGCGTCGTAGTCATCGCAGGCCTGCTCGCACCAGTCCACCAGTTCGTTGGTCTTGCCGGCCATGGCCGAGACGATCACCGACACCTCGTGGCCCGCCGTCACCTCGCGGCGCACATGCCTTGCCACATTGCGGATCTTCTCCAGATCGGCCACGGAGGTGCCGCCAAATTTCATCACCAGCCGGCTCATCAGCCTTGCAGCCCTCTTGCAAGATTCGTGAAACCGCCCCGCGCCGGGGGCGAAAGACGCGCTACTCTTAACCGCGCTGAGGCCGCGATGCAATATCCGGGCGCGACGGATATTGCCGCAGCCGCCCGCAGGGGCTATGCAAGGAGCAATCATTCGCCGCATCCGGAACACGTCATGACCAGCACCACCAGATCAGCCCCTTCCCTCGATGAGGCGGAAATTGCCAAGTTTTCCGCCATGGCCGCCGAATGGTGGGAGCCGAAGGGCAAGTTCGCCGTCCTGCATGCCTTCAATCCGGTGCGGCTGGAGTTCATCCGCCTGCACGCCACGGCCGCCTTCGATCGCGATCCGGCGGCCAGATCGCCCCTTTCAGGCCTGCGCATTCTCGATATCGGTTGCGGCGGCGGGCTGATCTCCGAGCCCTTGGCGAAAATGGGCGCAAAGGTCACCGCCATCGATCCGTCGCAGAAGAACATCAAGACGGCCTCGGTTCACGCCGGGGAACAGGGGCTGGACATCGATTACCGCGTGGCCACCGCCGAGGAGCTGGCCGAAAAAGGCGAGAGCTTCGATATCGTGCTCAACATGGAGGTGCTGGAGCATGTCGCCGATCCGGCCGCCTTCATCACCACCTGCGCCGCATTGGCGCGCCCGCGGGGGCTGATGTTCTGCGCCACCCTCAACCGCACCATGAAGTCCTTCGCCCTGGCCATCGTCGGGGCCGAATACATTCTCGGCTGGCTGCCCAGGGGCACCCACCACTGGGAGAAGTTCATCACCCCGGATGAGCTCAAAGGCTGGCTCAAGAGCGCCGGGATGGACATCCTGGAGGAAACCGGCGTGGCCTACTCGCCCCTGACCGGCAAATGGGTCAAGGCGCCGCGCGACATGGATGTCAACTACATGCTGGTGGCGCAAAGAGGCTGATATTCAGTTTGGGGCCGTTCTGGACAATTGAATGATGCGCCCCATGACCGTTTGTTGCCTCATTGCCTTTTGATCCATTGGTCAAGAGAAGCGCCAATGGCGGTTTTTCGCCATCGGCGCTTCCCGGCCATCCTTGCGGCAAACCGTTCCATGTGCGGCAGCCCCTTCAGTTTTTCTCGTCGGGCAAGGGCGGCAGGGGCATGATGCCGATGCCTTCCTTCGTCAGCTCTCCGGCCTCCTTCGGCGAGGCCTCGCCCCAGATGGGCTTGTCCGTCCTGCCCGCCTTGTGGCGCTTGCGCGCCTCGGTGGCGAAACGGTCTCCGACATATTCCGCCCGTTCGCGCACCAGGGCATGCATCTCGCGCGCCATCTGGCGCATCATGGCCGCATCACCCTTTGACAAGGCAGGCTTGTCCGCCGCTTGCGGCTTGTCCTCGCGGGCATTGCCCCGGGCCGGAATGGCCGGGCGCATGAGCTGCTTTTCAATCCGCGCATCGCCACAGACGGGACAGGCGATCAGCCCCTTCTTCACCTGCTCCTCGAAGGAATCCGAGGAGGAGAACCAGGCATCGAAGCCATGGCCATGGGCGCATATGAGATCGTATCTGATCATGCGGTCTGCTCTGATGCCCTTTGCGGCGGGATGAAGTCCCGGGCATTGTCCAGCACCGGGATCCTCTTGCGCATGTCCGTTACCCGCGCCATCTCCAGCTCCGCACTTATCACGGCGGGCTCATCTGCCGCCTCGGCGAGAATCTCGCCCCAGGGCGAGATGATCAGGCTGTGGCCATAGGTGGCCCGGCCGTTTTCATGCGCGCCGCCCTGGCCGGCGGCGAGCACGAAGGATTCCGTCTCGATGGCGCGCGCCCGCAGCAGAACATGCCAGTGCGCCTGCCCGGTGGGCACGGTAAAGGCGGCCGGAACCGTCATCACCTGCGCTCCGGCCCGCGCCAGGGCCTGATAAAGAGCCGGAAAGCGCAAGTCATAGCAGATGGAAAAGCCGATCCGCACCCCTGCCGCATCGGCCACCACGGCGCGGTTGCCGGGGCGAATCACCGCCGATTCGCGATAATCCTTCTCGCCATCTCCCAAGGTTACGTCGAAAAGGTGAATCTTGTCATACCAGGCGGCAATCTTTCCATCCGGGGCAAAGAGAATGGAACGGTTGGCCAGCCGCTCGTCCGCGTCATCGTCCGGCCGCACGGGCGTTGAGCCGATATGCAGCCAGATTCCCAGCTCCGCGGCCAGTCCGGCAAAGGCGCGCACCGCCTCATCATCACCCATGTGGCCCACCAGGGCGCGCACCCGCGCCTTGTCCTCGTCCATGATGGAGGTATTTTCCGGCGTCAGCACATAGCGCGCGCCCCCATCCGCCGCCTCGCGGATCAGTTCGCTGGCCGCCGCCACGCTGGCCCCGATCTGCAGTCCGGAGCGCAATTGCACGCAGGCCGCCTTGAGGATCGTTTCAGATGTCATCGGCCTGTCCCTTCAGCAAAGGATCGAGCTTGCCTGCCGCATCGAGGGCGGCCATGTCGTCATAGCCGCCGATGGGCACGCCATCGATGAAGATTTGCGGCACCGTATGCCCGCCGCCGGATTTCTCGGTCATTTCCCGGCGCTTGCGCGGATTGAAGGTCACATCGATCTCGGTGAAATCCACGCCCTTCTGCTTCAGCAGCTTGCGCGCCGCGTGGCAATAGGGGCACATCTTCGTGGCATAGACGACAACTTCCACCATCTGGCTCGTTCCTGTTCCTGCGGCCGCAACGCCCATCCCCTTATTTATGAAGTGATGCGCTCTCTCCCGCAAGAGCGAAAACGGCCACCTCCACCCGCCCCGCCCCGGCCCGCGCCAGGGCCTGGCAACAGGCCGCCGCCGTCGCCCCGGTGGTGAGCACGTCATCGATCACCACCACATGACGGCCCGCGACCATGGAGCGCGCCCGCTGCGCCACGGCAAAGGCCCCGCGCACATTTGTGCGCCGGGCTGTCCCGGAGAGCCGGACCTGCGGCGTGGTGGCGCGCAACCGCACCAGGGCTTCGGGCGCAAAGATGGCTCCCGCCTGGCGCGCCACATCCCTTGCCAGCAGGGCCGACTGGTTGAAGCGCCTGCGCCACAGCCGCCGCCGGTGCAGGGGCACCGGGATGACCACGGTTTGCGCCGTGAGCACACCGGCCAGCCTGCGCCCCAAAAGCCGCGCCATGAGCCGCGCCGCCTCGTGCCGGTCATGATATTTCAGCCCCCGCACGAGCTGGCGCGCCACCCCCTCATAGGCCACCGCGGCGCGCAACCGCGCCCAGGGCCGCCGCGCCATCAGGGCCGGAACGCTTTGCAAATCCGTTTCCGCTCCGGCAAAGGCCAAGGGCCGCCCGGTCAGCGGACAGGAGGGCTCCTCGATGAAAACCAGCTCGTGCCAGCACGAGGCGCACAACCCTCCGGCCGCGCCCGTGGGTTCACGGCAGACCAGGCAGCCCGGTGGCGCGATGACATCCACCCCGGCCGCCAGAACACGCCTGGCCATTCGCCCCCCTTCAGCCGCAAACCGCGCCACCACCAGCCGCCAGCCGTCCCGATCCATCATCTCGTCATCTTCGGGAAGCAAGTTGGGCCTCATGTCTCGCATTGCATTCCAAAGCCATGTTAGGGTCAGGACTCATAAAGAGGGATGACATATGCAGGATTTAGGCAAAATATCAGCTTTCTTTCGTCCGCGGGCAATACCTGAAGGTATTGTCGAGGGCGAAAGGACGCTGATATGCAGCATAAATCCTGCAGTAGCCGTGCAAATTTATGGGTCCTGACCCTAGCATGCGCCACCCGCCATGACACGCCAGGGTCTTTCACAGCAGGCGAAACATGATCCGAACACCCCGGAACGGCCCCTTCGACGAACCCCTCATGAGCAGGCGCATGGCCCGCCTTGCGGCGCCCGAAAGCGCCCCCATGCCGGATTTTCTCCACCGCCACGCACTGCAGGAGCTGACCCAGCGTCTGGCCGCCATCAATCGCCATTTTGCCAGAGCCGTCATCTGCACCGCAGCACCTGCCGATGCGTCGCGCATTGTCGAATCTTCCGGCAAGGTGGAAGAAATCCGCCACGTCAAGCCCTGGAGCATGTCCGGAGAGCATGATGACCCAGCCGCGGCCGTGATCCTGCCGCCGCAAGCCCTTGCCGTGGCGCCGCAAAGCATCGATCTTTTCATCTCCATCCTGGATCTGGCCCTTGTCAACGACCTGCCCGGGGCACTGTCGAGCATCCGCCGCGCCTTGAGGCCCGATGGGCTTTTCCTCGCCGTGTTGCCCGGAGAAAACACCTTGCACGAATTGCGCGCCGCCTGGGCCATGGCCGACAGCGCCCGCTTCGGCGAACCACAGCTTCGGGTGGCCCCCTTTTGCTCCTTGCAGCAAGTGGGAAGCCTCATGCAGATGGCCCGGTTCGCCCTGCCGGTGATCGATCTGGAACGGCTCACCGTTCGCTACCCGGATGCCCTGGCATTGATCAGCGAACTGAAGGCCTTGGGCTGGGCCAACCCGCTGGCCGCGCGCCCGCGCAGGCCGGTCACGCGGGGCCTCGTGGCCCATGCGGCGGCCCTCTATGAAACCGCCCACGCCGATGCGGATGGACGCATTCCCGCCACCTTCGAACTGCTCAGCCTGTCTGGCTGGGCCCCCCATGAAAGCCAGCAAAAGCCCCTCAAGCCGGGAACCGCCTGCATGCCCCTGGGCAAGGCCCTCTCAGGCGGCGATATGGTCCCGCCCGAACCCGTCAATCCTCGAAGGGATCCTTCATGAGGATGGTGTCCTCGCGCTCCGGCGAGGTGGAGAGCAGCGCCACGGGGCATTCGATGAGCTCCTCGATGTGGCGCACGTATTTCACCGCCTGGGCGGGCAGA
>JALSNA010000217.1 GCA_026987255.1 Hyphomicrobiales bacterium
GCAACCCGGTAGTCAAATTGCAAGGAAATGGCTCCAAAAGGGGTGCCTCCTTGCAAAAACCAATACTTGGATGATGGAAATTTTGTCGTGTCCTCAACGTGATGGGGATACTTCACGTTCGACTCTACAGGCTGATGGATGGCATCCGCCAGCGCATCGCCCGCCCGCGTTGAGGAAATGGCCGAGCTACTTGCGGGAGGCGCCCGCCGTCATGGCGATGAGGTCATCGACGACGGCGCGCAGGGCTTGCCCGTTGCCGGCGCCGCCGTCCCTGGCGCTGGCGTAGACGGCGCGCTGGCGGGTGGCGGAGGTGCCGTGTTCGAGGATGTCCAGGGCATGGGCCAGTTCGCGCTCGCAGCCCAGGGCGGCGGCATCGCGGGCCAATAGCTCGGTGAGCTCTTCCAGCAGATCGGCATAGGGCACCAGCTCGCCCATGCCGAAATCGATGAGGCTGCCCTCGATGCCATAGCGCTGGGCGCGCCAGCGGTTTTCGTTGATCAGGAAGCGGTCGTATTGCCGCCAGCGCTGGTTGCGGCGCCGCAGCCGGTAGAGCATGCGCGTCAGGCACTGGATGAGCGCGGCTATGGCGGCGGCGTCCTCCAGCCGGGTGCAGACATCGCAGATGCGCGTCTCCAGGGTGGGAAAGCGCGCCGAGGGGCGCAGGTCCCACCAGATCTTGGTGCCGTCCTCGATGCTGCCGATCTTCACCAGGGTGTTGACGGCCCGCTCATATTCCGCCCAGCTGTCGAACTTGGGCGGCAGGCCGGTGCGCGGCAGGTTGTCGAAAACCGACAGACGGAAGCTGTTCAGCCCCGTGTCGCGGCCCGCCCAGAAGGGCGAGGAGGCCGACAGGGCCAGAAGATGCGGCAGGAAGTAGGACAGCTGGTTGAAGATGTCGATGCGCAGATCGGGATCCTCGATGCCGATGTGCACATGCATGCCGCAGATGAGCATGCGCTTGCCGACGCCCTGCAGATCCTGGGCGAGCTCCAGATAGCGCTCCTTGCGGGTGAAATGCTGCTGCGACCAGTCGGCGAAGGGATGGGTGGAGGCGGCGATGATGGCCAGCCCGTGGCGGGCGGCGATCTGGCCCAGCACATGGCGCAGGCGCAAAAGATCGGCGCGCGCCTCGGCCACGGTGCGGCACACGTGGGTGCCGACCTCGATCTGGCATTGCAGGAACTCCGGCGAGACCTGATCGGCCAGGGTCTCCTTGGCCTCCTCCATGAGGCTGGCGGGGGCCTCGCGCACCAGATCGCGCGATTGGGTATCGACGAGGAGGTATTCCTCCTCGATGCCGATGGTGAATGATGGCTCGCCCAAGGTCATGGGGCCATCATGGCCGGGGAATGAAAAGGACGCAAGAGTATGGCTGGAAAAAAGATTCCCGGTGCTGTATGGGTGGGGCGCGCGGCCACGAAGCGGCATTAAGCGCAATGCGCCCGCCCGGCACGGAATGCAGCCAGTAAGGCATGGCGTTGAGATGTCATTGAAAAACCCCTATACGGACGCAACGGTCCCGGGCGCCCAGCGCCGCGGGCCGCCAAGAGCAATGGAAAGACATACAGATCATGGCCGGGAACTGGACACCGCAAAGCTGGCGCGAAAAACCTGTCAAGCAGGTTCCCATCTATCCTGACGGGGACAAACTGAAGGAGGTGGAGGAGCGGTTGGGCTCCTTTCCGCCCCTGGTCTTTGCCGGCGAGGCGCGCAAGCTGCGGCGCAAGCTGGCGCGGGTGGCGCAAGGCAAGGGATTCCTCTTGCAGGGCGGCGATTGCGCCGAGAGTTTCGCCGAGCATTCGGCCGACAACATCCGCGATTTCTTCCGCGTCTTTTTGCAGATGGCGGTGGTGCTCACCTATGCCGGCGGCCAGCCGGTGATCAAGCTGGGGCGCATCGCCGGGCAGTTCGCCAAGCCGCGCTCGTCCGATACCGAAACGCGCGATGGCGTGACCCTGCCCAGCTACCGCGGCGACATCATCAACGACATAGCCTTCGACGAGGCGGCGCGCATCCCCGATCCGCACCGGCAGTTGCAGGCCTACCGGCAGGCGGCAGCGACCTTGAACCTGCTGCGCGCCTTCGCCCAGGGGGGATATGCCAACCTCGAGCACGTGCACCGCTGGACGCTTGGCTTCCTGCGCGATTCCCCGGCCGCCGGGCGCTACCGCGAGATTGCCGACCGCATCAGCGACACCATGCGCTTCATGCGTGCGTGCGGCATCAACCCGGATACCGCGCACCAGTTGCGGACGACGGATTTCTATACCTCCCACGAAGCGCTGCTGCTGGGCTATGAAGCGGCGCTGACGCGCATCGATTCCACCTCCGGGGAGTGGTATGCCACCTCCGGGCATTTCCTGTGGATCGGCGACCGCACCCGCGACCCCGAGGGTGCGCATGTGGAGTTCCTGCGCGGGGTGCAAAATCCCATCGGCCTGAAGACCGGCCCGACCATGACGCCCGATGAGCTGCTGCGCCTGGCGGCCATCCTCAACCCGGACAACGATCCGGGGCGGCTGACGGTCATTACCCGTTTTGGCGCCGGCAAGGTGGGAGAGCACCTGCCGGATCTATTGCGCGCCGCCAGGAGAGAAGGGCTGAACATCGTCTGGTCCTGCGATCCCATGCATGGCAACACGGTCAAGACGGAAACGGGCTTCAAGACACGCCCCTTCGAGTCCATCCTGGCGGAAGTGCGCGCCTTCATGCAGATCCATGCGGCGGAAGGAACGCACGCGGGCGGCATCCACATCGAGATGACGGGGCAGAATGTCACCGAATGCACCGGCGGGGCGCGGGCCATTGCCGAAAAGGATCTGTGCGACCGCTATCACACCCATTGCGACCCGCGCCTCAATGCCGCCCAGGCCCTGGAGCTGGCCTTCCTGCTGGCCGAGGAGATGGCGCGTTCCTGAATGACCTTGCCAGCGGCCATTGGCGGGAGCAGCCAAAGTGGCCCGGCCTGACTTTACGGAGTATTCAGGCGCATGGCGCATACTGACCGGAAAACACCGGAGGCGGCCATGGCGAAGATCATCAAGGTGTCCGAGTTCAAGCGGCGCGGGCGCGCCCGGCGAGGCGGCCTGGCGCCTGTCCGCCTGCGCCTGCGCCGCCTGCCGTGGCCCCGTTTGCGCCTGCGCCATGTCAATACGGTCAACATGACGGCCCTGGTGCTGCCCCTGGCGGTGAGTTTCACGGCCTGGCGCCATGAGCAGGTGGTGGAGGCCTTTCACCGGTTGTTCGAAGTCCCCTCCTTCAAGA
>JALSNA010000218.1 GCA_026987255.1 Hyphomicrobiales bacterium
CAAAATCCCGGTGTCTTTTCGTCCGCAGGCAATACTTGAAGGTATTGGCAAGGGCGAAAAGGCTCCGGGATGAAGCATGAATCGTGCAGATGCCGTTCAAATTTATGGGTCCTGACCCTAAGGTCCGGGAATTTTCCCCGGACTTTCCCGCCTCATCCACGCAGCTTGCCCATGACCTCCTCCAGCGCGTCTGCGAACAGCGCCAGATCCTCCTCCCGGCCCGCCGAGACCCGGATGCAGCGATCCTGCGGCGGCCCGAAGGCCATGCGGATGAACACCCCGCGCCGGGCCATCTCCGCCACGATCCGCCGCGCCAGATCGCCGTCTCCTCCGGCATCGATGGCGACAAAATTGGTCGCCGTGGGGATGGGAACAAGGCCATTGGCCCGCGCAATGCGTGCAATTTCGTCACATGAGGCGCGCACCTTGCGCACCGTTTCGGCCAGCCAGTCTTCATCCTCCAGGGCCGCCAGCGCCGCGATCTGCGCCAGCTTGTTCATGCCGAAGTGGTTGCGCACCTTGTCGAAGGCCGAAATCAGTTTCTCGTGACCTATGGCATAGCCCACCCGCATCCCGGCCATGCCATAGGCCTTGGAGAAGGTGCGCATGCGGATGATGCGCGGATCGGACACATCGATCCGTGGCGCCGTTCCTTGCGGGGCGAACTCGATATAGGCCTCGTCCAGGCACAGCACCGCATCCTCCGGCAAATGCTCAAGCGCCGCCTCGATGGCCTTGCCCTCCCACCAGGTGCCCATGGGATTGTCCGGATTGGCCAGATAGACCAGGGCGGCGCGGACATCCCGCGCAGCCGCCATCAGCCCGTGGAGATCCTCCCGGTCGTCAGCGGTGAAGGGCACCGCATGCAGGCTCCCGCCAAATCCGGCCACATGGAAATTGAATGTCGGATAGCCCCCCTTCGAGACCACCACCGGCGTGCCCGGCGCCACCAGCAGCCGCACCAGCACCCCCAGAAGGCCGTCGATCCCCTCCCCCACCATGATGTTGCGCGGCTCCACGCCGTGCTTTTGCGCCAGGGCGGCGCGCAGATCGTGGTTTTCCGGGTCGGCATAGGTCCACACCCCCTCAAGGGCGGCGCGCACCGCCGCCATGGCTTTCGGCGAGGGGCCAAAGACATTCTCGTTGGCCCCCATGCGCGCCCTGAAGGCCACGCCCGTTTGCCGCTCATGGGTTTCCGGCCCAACGAAAGGCACGGTGGACGGCAAGGACGCGGCAAGGGGCGTAAAGCGCGGCGCGGACATCGGGCTTCCTCCTGATTGATCTGGACTGGCCAAGGATTGCCGCGCCAGCTTCTGCAAGTCAATGCACCCCTTGCGCAAAACCGCCTCTTCGTCCACATGTTGCAAAAGAGCGCCAACAGGGAGACTGCGATCATGAAATGGCTGCTGGCCGCCCACTTCATCGCCTTTGCCATGGGCGTGGGCATGAGTTTTTCCAATCTCGTCAACATCCGCCTGGCCATGCGCCATGGCGGCGAAAAGGCCGCCGGGCTTGCGCTCCTGCGCGGCGCCCTGGGGCGCATCGGGGATTGGGTCATCGCCGCCATCTGGATCACAGGCATCGGTGTGCTCGTTCCGCTGCTGGGCGGCCATGGCCTGGCCGCCATGGGTGATCTGCCCGTGACCTTTCACATCAAGCTGCTTTTCGCCACCACCCTGACCTTGTGCCACGCCGGCGCGCGCCTCACCGCGGCAAAAATCGCCCGCAGCGGCAGAACGGGTCTTCTGCGGGTGGTCCAGACCTGCACCCTGGGGGTATTTCTCAGCGCCCTTTTGGCCATCGTCCTGGCCGTGGCGTCCTTCGGCTGATCGCGCCTTCAGCCGCGCTCCAGCTCGGCGGCCAGCTCGCGCAGCTCCTCTTCGGGGCGCATGGCGATGCGCTCCGGCGCTCCGGCCCGGTTGTACCAGTAGGCGGCATTGGAGCGGTCGCCCTCGATCTTGTGAATGATGGCGTGCAGCCAGTTTCCGTAGGCATCGGGGTTGCGCTGGGCAATCTTGTGGGCCGATTCAAGATCCCCCATTTCCAGCAGGCGAATGGCCTTCAAAAGCATCTTTCGATCCGATTCAAGCATGTAAGTCCCGGTTTTTTCATCTCCGAATCTAAGTGGCCTTTATAACCAAAGTATTACAGGCTTCGCTGACGAAAGGCAAAGGAACGCCACAGAAAACGCCGCGGCCCGAAGGCCACGGCGCAGTGTCTCGAGAAAGTGGCGCGCAAGGATCAGCCGCCCAGGGCCTTGAGCATTTCCCCGGCGGTGGCCTTGCAGCCGTCCTCGTCGCCCGCCTTGGCCTGCTCCTCGGCCTTGGCCTTCATGTCGGCCAGCACCTTCCTGGCCGCATCGTCGAGCTTGGCCGTCTGGGCCATGGCATCGGCCTTTTCCAGCATCGCCGCGCAACTGCCCTCATCGGCGGCCAGCGCCGGAGCGGCAAGCATGGAAACAAGGCCGGCGGCCATCAGGATTTTCTTCATCATCGTAAGACCCTCTCGCTATGGATTGTTGCTGTCATGTCCACATGCATTGCGAACAGCCACACAAGACCACCTGCGCGCGGCTTTCGCGCGCCGGAAAGAGGAAAAACCGGCGGTTTTTTCAAGACAAGGGCGTGACGCCTGCGGCCTCCCGCCGCGATTGTGGCATGATCGTGCGCCACCGCGCCCTTTACTTTTTCACCCGGACAGGGCATAAGACTTGCCCAGGACGCATTCGCCAGAACCAGACGCCACCACCGATTCATGACCAGCGCGCGCCACATTTTCACCAATGCAGCCCACCCCGGCATCCGCCCGGAGCCCTGCGCGCGCGCCCTGTCCGGCCTTCTCCTTATCACCCCCTGACGGGGCCACGGAGACCTGTGCCCGCGGGCAAAGGCTCACCGTCAGGGGATATCAGAATTTCAAACGACCTTGTGAATGAACGGGGCCGGAGAGCAACCATGCATTTCCCGCTCCGCCCGGAAGCGAAAGATCAATCCCATGAGCACAGACGAAAACCGCGTCATCATCTTCGACACCACCTTGCGCGACGGCGAACAGTCCCCCGGCGCCACCATGACCCTGGAGGAAAAGCTGCAGGTGGCGGACCTGCTCGACGAAATGGGCGTCGATGTCATCGAGGCCGGCTTCCCCATCGCCTCGCCGGGTGACTTCGAGGCCGTCTCGGAAGTGGCCAAACTGGTCAAGAGGGCCTCCGTGGCCGGGCTGTCGCGCGCCGCCAGCGCCGACATCGACGCCGCCGCCCAGGCC
>JALSNA010000219.1 GCA_026987255.1 Hyphomicrobiales bacterium
CCGGCGCGGTGGCCTTTTCTGCTTCAGCCTTGTCAGCCCTGGCGGATGATGCGGCAGGCAAAGGCCGCGCATCGGTTGGGCGCGCCCCGGCGGGCGGATTGAGCGGCTTTTCAACGCTTTCAGCCGTCTGCCTGGGCGTGGCGTCTTCCGTCAGGCGGTGAAATGTATGGATGTCCTCCGCGCTCAGCGGCAGGCGCGGCCGGCCGCTTGCAGGGGGCTTTTCTTCCCTTGCCGAGTCTGCGGGATTTTCGGCCTCTGCGGGCTTTTTCCGCGCGGCATGCTCTTGCGGTTTCACCACGGGCAGAGGCGGCCAGGGGCTCTCCTCAAGCGCCTGGCTGATCCGGCGGCGGCTGGTGATGTCCTCCATCAGCAGGGTGAAAAGCTCCGGGCCGTCCTGTGCGCCGCCGCTCAGGCGCGCCGTGAGGCGAAAGTGGCGCGGCCCCAGCCGCGTGCGCCCGGTGCGCGTGGTCAGGGCCATTCCGGCCCGCGCGGCGCGCTTCAGGAAGGCGCGTGCCTCGTCCTCGTCATCGAAAAAGGCCCGCAAGCCCCCAAGGCTGGCGTCATCGAAGAGCTCCAGGGCCGCCGGGTTGACATAGACCAGGGCTCCACAGGCCTGCATGGCCGCCACCGGCAGGGGCATGGCGTCCAGCACCTCGCGCAACAGCCCGCCATGGCCGCCACGCGCGCCCTCGGGCGGTGCCAGCCCCTCGACCAGCACGCCGGGGCGGCCATCGGCCAGCGCATGGGAACGAACCCGCACCGGCAGGGCCTGGGCGCAGGCAGACGGAAAGGCAAGCTGCATTTGCGCGCCATCTTCGGGCAGGCCCTCCTTGAGCGCCGCGGCCAGCGCCGCCACCCCCGGCTCGCGGGCATCAAAGGGGCGCTCCACCAGATCGAGCAGATGATCCTCGCCGAACCAGCGCACCGCGGCCGGATTGGCCCAGACCACCCGGCGCAGGGCCGGATCCCACAGCCAGGCCGGGCGCGGCACGTTGCGCAAGCTGTTGATGTCGGTCACGGACACGTCACGACCCCGGTTTTGGCGGAAAATGATTCCGCTTGAAAACTCGAATACCCGCTTCCCCTCGCGCGCGGCATATCGGGAAAACGGCACAAAGCCCGCATACTTGTTCAGACAAAATTAACCATGCCGGGGCCTGCCGTCCACAGGAATCTTTTGCCATTGCGGGCCCTGGCGGGATCATTTGCGCCATGGGGCGCAAAAAGGCCCTTGAAATCCGCCCGCAGGCGGCATAGTTTGCGCCCGTTCCCGCCAGACAGGGCGGGGCGGCGCAGATGCAGCTGTAGCTCAGTTGGTTAGAGCACTGGATTGTGGATCCAGGGGTCGGTGGTTCGAGTCCACCCAGCTGTACCATCCGCCAGGCTTCCCTTTGGCTCCATTATCCCCTTTGGCTCAATCCATGCAGCATTCCGCTTTGGGAGCGGCCTGCTTGGGTTGCGGCATGGCTTTTTCCTGCTCTCTGCCGGGGTGCGCTCCAGGGCACGCGGAAACTCGATTGACACTCATTAGCAATTCTGCCAGCATGGCCATGGATGGTTCCCCCTTGGGGATCAAAAGGGAACGCGGTGCGGAAAAATGCTTTTCCAGGGCCGCGGCTGCCCCCGCAACTGTAAGCGGAAAAAGCCCCGATCCGAAAGCCACTGGCCAGCAGGCCGGGAAGGCGGAGCGGGCACAAGGGCAGGAAGCATGTGCCTTCCGGGCAAAGGATGCGGCGCATGAATCCTGATCCGTCTTCCGCAAGCCAGGAGACCTGCCATCCATCGCCGCCAAGCGAGCCGGAAACGGGGTGTTTTCCGGGCTGGCCGGGAAACTCCCGCCTGTCTGCCCTTCTCCATCGCATTGGCATGACCCTTGTTCGAGAGAAAGGCCCATGCTCGTGAAAAAGCTGTTCAGGAAGATCGCTCCCGGCCTGCTGGCCGCGGGCTCCATGATATCCTCCGCCCTGGCGCTGGAGGCTCCCTATGATCATTATGTTTTCGTGCCCAACCGGGCCTCGGCGGACATAGCGGTGATCGAGACCGGCCGCGATGAGGTCATTGCCCGCATCAAGGTGGGCAACGTGCCCCACCAGGTGGCCATCTTCGATACCCTCGGCAAATTGCTGGCCACCAATACGCGGGACAACACCGTCTCCATCGTCAACCTGGCGACGCTGAAAACCGAGGCCACCATCCGGCTGGGGCTGGAGCCGGAGCACATGGAGATTTCGCCGGCCGGCAACATGGCCGCCATCGGCAACATCCGCGGCGGGCAGGTATCGCTTGTCGATCTGGTCGAGAATCGCGAGACCAAGCGCATTTCCGGCCTGCACGAGCCGCACAACATGACCTTCAGCCCCGATGGCAAGCTGCTCTACGTGGGCAACCTGGGGGCCAATTTCGTCTCCGTCATCGACGTGGCCGAAGGCAGGGTGATCAACGAGATCAGCGCCGGCCAGGGCCAGGCGCTGGCGGCGCTGGCCGGCTCCGATGACGAGCATCAGGGGATCATCAACGTCACCCGCACGCCGGACGGGCGGCTGGGCTTTGCCGCCTATGGCGATGGCGGGGTGATGGCGGTGCTCGATCTGCGCAGCCAGAAGAAGCTGGCCACCCTGCAGGTGGGCGAGGATCCCTGGCGGGCCTATACCACGGCGGACGGGCGCTACATGATCGTGCCCAACAATGGCGACCGGACGGTCTCCATCTTCTCCACCACATCCCCCTACCGGCAGATTGCGCGGCTGCAAGGCGCCGGGGACATGACCGGCGTCAACACCGGCTGGTTCGAGACCACGGCCTTCGTCATTTCGCGCGGCGATGACAAGCTGAAGATCCTCGATCTGACAACCATGAAAAACGCCGGGGAGATCGCTTTTGGCAAGGGGGCCTCGCCGGAAACGGGCGTGGTCACGCCCGATGGGACGAAGCTCTATGTCGCCTTGTCGGGGCGCGACGAGGTGGCGGTCATCAAGGTGCGCTCGCGCAAGATCATCAAGAGGATCAAACATGTGGGCAAGGAGCCCTGGGGCACCTCCATGGTGGGCGCGCTCAATTATTGTCATTGAGGCGGGGATCGTCCTCCTTGCGCTCATGACGGCGGCATCCGGGGCGCGGGCGCAGGATGTGGCGCAAAGGCTGATCGCGCGCACAAGGGAGGCGGCCATCGCCCCCTTGCCGTCCGCCGCGGCCCTGCGCGCCTCATGCGGGACGGACGGGCTGTGCATGGCGCACCGCCTCTTGCCCGCGCT
>JALSNA010000220.1 GCA_026987255.1 Hyphomicrobiales bacterium
CCCAGTGTCTTTTCGTCCGCAGGCAATACCCGAAGGTATTGGCAAGGGCGAAAAGGCTCTGGGATGCAGCATAAATCCTGCAGATGCCGTTCAAATTTATGGGTCCTGACCCTAGGGCCAGGTGAACCGTCAGAGGTTTTTGCCAGGATTGCGGGCGGGCAGCTCCATTAACCGTCCGAAGACCATTCTCACCCCCCCCAACCACCTGCAGTGTTCCGTGATTGGGGTGGTTGGCAGGGATGAGGATGGTCTTTGAAGACAGTTGATGGAAATGCCCGGGGGGCGGCAAGGATGCTTGCCCGCGGGGCAAATCCATGGCAACAGGATGGTCCATTCCATCATCATCCGGGGAAAAGGCGAGACATGAGCAAGAGGAAATCCGTCGCCTGTGGCGAGGACGGAAACGGCCGCAACCCTTGCGTGGACAGCCCCGTCTACCGGCTGGCCTTCGAGGATGTGGACTACCTGCATGCCCCCTTCCTGCGCGGCACGCGGCTGCTTCTGGAATACAACAAGCCGGAGCGCATCCTGCGCTCAGAGGGCATCACCGCCACGGTGGTGGTCTATGGCTCGGCGCGCACCCTGCCGGAGGATGTGGCCCGTGCGCGGCTGCAAGAGGCCCTGGCCGCGCTCGATGCCAACCCCGATGACGAGGCCGCCCAGGAGGCTGTGCGCATCGCCCGGCGGGACGTGAAAATGTCCCGCTGGTACGAGGAGGCGCGGCGTTTTTCGGCCATCGTCTCGCGCCACGCCGATGAGGCCGGGCGCGAGGATTTCATGGTCGTGACCGGCGGCGGGCCGGGCATCATGGAGGCTGCCAACCGCGGCGCGGCGGAAACCGGCGTGCGCTCCATCGGGCTCAACATCACCCTGGAGCACGAGCAATATCCCAATCCCTACATCTCGCCGGATCTGTGCTTCCGCTTTCACTATTTCGCCATCCGCAAGATGCATTTCCTCATGCGCGCCAAGGCCATGGTGGCCTTTCCCGGCGGCTTTGGCACCATGGACGAACTCTTCGAGGTGCTCACCCTGGTGCAGACCGGCAAGATGGCGCGCATTCCCATCGTCCTGGTCAGCACCGAATTCTGGGGCAACTTCGTCAATTTCGAGTGGCTGGTGGAAATGGGCACCATCAGCGCGCGCGATCTGGAGCTGTTCACCATCGTCGATACGGCCGAGGAGGCGGTTCGGGTCATCCACGACTTTTACGGCGGCAACCCGATCACCAACGGATCGTTCTGAGCCCCTGGAAGGCGGCCAGCCAGGCCGCGGCGGCGGCAAAACCGGCGGCCGTGCCCAGGCCGAGGCCAAGGGCGGGAAAGGCATATCTCACCGTCAGCGCATAGACCACCAAAGAGCCCAGGCCGGTGGGATAGGCCTTCAGGATGGTCAGCAGCGGGGCCTTGCCGTATGCGGCGTGAATGATGACCAGGAAGGGGAAGGTGACGATCGGAAAGCCCGCCAGCAGGCCCGACCAGTGCGGCCCGATGATCCTTGCCATGCCGGTGATCAGCACCACCGTGGCGGCCGCTGCCGTGGCCCGGATGAGCACCTCGCGCCAGCCGGTGCGCACCGTCTTGCCGATGCGCACGTCCGTCTCGCGGCGCATGATCCAGCCAGCCGCCGCAATGGCCGCCGCCGCCAGCACCGCCGCCGCCGGCGCGTTCAGCGGCAGGCGCGAAAAGACCGCAGCGATGAGAAAAAAGCCGGCAAGCCCGGTCAATGGCGCCAGCGGCATGTCACGGGATTTCAGCCAGCGCAGGCCGAGCCAGTAGGCAAGGGCGAAGGTGACATTGGCGGCCAGCCCGGCCAGGGTATAGGTGGCCGCCCGGGTGGCGAAATCCACCCCCTCCCCGGCGCCGAGAAAGAACAGCACGATGGCCACCCCGTGCGGGAACCCGGCCAGAATGCCCGAAAGGCGCGCAGAGCCGTGTTCGGCAATGAGCGACAGCCCCACGACCACGGCCATGGTTATGGCGATCTTGACCGCGAAAAGGGCCTCCATGGGCTTTTCAGTCCTCGCCGTGGCCGGAAGCCGGGATGGAGCCGTCCTCCTCCACCACGGGGATGGCATAGGCGCCTTTCAGCCAGCGGTTCAGGTCCACATCGGCGCAGCGTTTCGAGCAGAAGGGATGATAGGCACGCACGCTGGGCTTGCCGCATTCCGGACAGGGACGGGAGGGGCGCAAGGGGGTGATGGTGCCGGTCTTGTCCGCGGCGGGTGTGTTCTTCGTCATCAGACCATCTCCTGGGCCACCCCGTGCATCCACATGTAATGCACCGGATAGCCATTGCCGGACAAAAGGTTGACGGTTTCATAGAGCGGCAGACCCACCACCGCCGAATAGGAGCCGTTGATATGGCGCACGAAGGCCCCGGCGCGACCCTGGATGGCATAGGCCCCGGCCTTGCCGCGCCATTCATCGGAAGCCAGATAGGTGTCGATGTCATCCCGGCTCAGACGCTTGAAACGCACCTTGGTCTCCACCATCCGCTTGCGCAAGGCCCCGTCGGGGCGCACCAGGGCCACCGCGGTGAGCACCTTGTGGGCGCGCCCGGAGAGCAGCCTGAGCGCCTGGGCGGCGGCCTCGATGGTGGCGCATTTGCCCAGGATTCTGCGGCCCACGGAGACCACCGTGTCGGCCGTGAGCACGAATACCGGCCCGGACAGATCGCGCACCAATGGCGCGCCAGTAGCCGCAAGCGCCTTTTCCGACGCCATGCGCAGGGCATAGGCGCGCGGGGTCTCGCGTTTTTTCGGCGTTTCGTCGATGTCCACGGGATTGAGCAGATCGGGCTTCAGGCCCGCCTGCTCCAGCAGGGCAAGGCGGCGCGGCGAGGCGGAGGCCAGCACCAGCTTGACGGTCTCAGCGGCCATGAGGAGTCTCCTGCCCTGGGGGGCGGCGCAAAGGCGGCAATCTTACTTGAAGCGGTAGGTGATGCGGCCCTTGCTCAGGTCATAGGGGGTCATCTCCACCAGCACCCGGTCCCCGGCCAGCACGCGGATGCGGTTCTTGCGCATCTTGCCGGCCGTGTGGGCGATGATCTCGTGATCGTTGTCCAGCT
This sequence comes from Hyphomicrobiales bacterium, assembly GCA_026987255.1. Lineage (GTDB taxonomy): Bacteria > Pseudomonadota > Alphaproteobacteria > Rhizobiales > Aestuariivirgaceae > Thermopetrobacter. The sequence continues at coordinate 3,070 of JALSNA010000220.1, forward strand.
TGACCCGGAATGTCGCGTTGGGCAGCAGTTCGGTGACCGTGCCTTCGAATTCGAGCAGTTCTTCTTTCGCCATGCCTGTGCAAATACCCCGTTCAATGATGTGGAAGGTGAGCCCTTTCGCCCACTATGTAGGACGTTTTGGCGCAAAGGCCAAGGGCGCATTTGCCC
>JALSNA010000221.1 GCA_026987255.1 Hyphomicrobiales bacterium
CATTGAGTGCCGACTGGGCGCGGTTCAGCGACAATCTGTACGCCACCAAGTTGCATATGGTGTTCGACCCGAACACCGACACCCCACGCCGTGTCGTCGTTACCCCCGGCAACATCAATGACATCACCCCCGCCAAGGCGCTGAAAATCGAGCCGGGCGCAACCTATGTCTTTGATTTAGCGTATTATGATTATGGCTGGTGGGCCGAGCTCAATGCGCGGGGGTGTCGTTTCGTTACCCGCCTGAAAAGGAATACAAGGCTGACAGTGAAGGCGGAGCAGCCTGTTCCGGAAGGCTCCGACATCCTCTCCGATCGCACCGGATATTTGCCCGCAAGGCTGGCCAGGGCACGGCAGAACCCTTATGGCCAGCCGGTGCGTGAGGTCCTCGTGCGCATCTCCACCGGCAAACAGATCAGGCTGCTCACCAATGACCTTGATGCCCCAGCGCAAACCATCGCCGATCTCTACAAGCAGCGCTGGCAGATCGAACTGTTCTTCAAGTGGATCAAGCAGAACCTGAAGATCAAGCACTTTCTGGGCACATCGGAAAATGCCATCCGCATTCAGATCCATGTCGCCCTGATCGCCTATCTGCTGCTGAAAATGGCGCACGTGGATTCCGCCGCTTTTTATCATGGCAAATGCCCTGTGAAAGAAACAATAATCACGGCAATGCTGAGCCAGCATGAGAAATGCAGTTTTCAGGACAGCTTCAAAAATATTCCCAGTCTGCTCTACAGTCTGGATAGCTTTTCTCACGTTCGACTCACGCGCTGCTCCAGCCGGTGAAGCGTTTGGGGGTGAGGATGGTGGGATGGCGGCGCGATTCCACCGGTTCGGGATAGTCCAGGGTGTAGTGCAGGCCGCGGCTTTCCTTGCGCGCCATGGCCGAGCGGATGATGAGATAGGCCACCAGGGTCAGGTTGCGCAGCTCCAGAAGATCGGCGCTGACGCGGAAATCGGCGTAATATTCGGTGATCTCCTCGTGCAGCAGGTCGACCCGGTGGCGGGCCCGTTGCAGCCGCTTGGTGGTGCGCACGATGCCCACATAGTCCCACATGAAGCGGCGCAATTCGTCCCAGTTGTGCGACACCACCACCAGCTCGTCCGAATTGGTGACCCGCGAGGCGTCCCACATGGGCAGGGCAGGGGGGGCGGGAATGTCCTCCAGCTGGCGCAGGATGTCGCGCCCGGCGGCCTCGCCATAGACCAGGCATTCGAGCAAGGAGTTGGAGGCCAGCCGGTTGGCCCCGTGCAGGCCGGTGTAGGTGGTCTCGCCCACCGCGTAGAGATTTTCCACATCGGTGCGGGCGCGTTTGTCCACCATGACGCCGCCGCAGGTATAGTGCGCGGCGGGCACCACCGGGATGGGCTCTTTTGTCATGTCATAGCCGTATTTCAGGCAGGCCTCGTAAATGTTGGGAAAGTGCGAGGTGATGAAGTCCGCCGGCTTGTGGCTGATGTCCAGATAGACATGCTCGATGCCCAGCCGCTTCATTTCATGGTCGATGGCGCGCGCCACGATGTCGCGCGGCGCCAGCTCGCCGCGCTTGTCGAAACGCTTCATGAAGCGCTCGCCATCGGGCAGCAGAAGCCGCCCGCCCTCGCCGCGCACCGCCTCGGAGATGAGCTGGCTCTTGGCCTGCGGGTGATAGAGGCAGGTGGGGTGGAACTGCTCGAACTCCATGTTGGCGATGCGGCATCCGGCCCGCCAGCCCATGGCGATGCCGTCGCCGGTGGAGGTGTCGGGGTTGGAGGTATAGAGATAGGCCTTGGAGGCGCCGCCGGTGGCCAGGGCGATGACGCGGGCGCGGAACAGGTCCACTTCATCGAGCGCCTTGTTGAGCGCATAGACGCCAACGGCCCGTCCATGCCCCCGCCCGGGCAGGATCTCGCGGATGATGTCGATGGCCATGAAGTTTTCGAAAATGGAGATGTTGGGATGCCTGCGGGCCTGCTCCGCCAGGGTGTCCTCGGTCTCCTTGCCGGTGGCGTCGGCGGCATGGATGATGCGCCGTGCCGAATGCCCGCCCTCGCGGGTCAGGTGATAGGGATAGCCGCCCGGTTCTTCCGCCGGGGTGAAGCGCGCCCCGTAATCGATCAGCCGCTGGATGGCCGCCGGGCCGTTCTCGACCACGAAGCGCACCGCCTCCTCGTCGCACAATCCGGCCCCGGCGATCAGGGTATCGCGGATGTGGGCCTGAAAACTGTCGGACGGATCGAGCACCGCGGCTATGCCGCCCTGGGCCTGATAGGTGGAGGTCTCCTCCATGTCGCGCTTGGCCAGCACGGCGGTTTTGGCCCCGCCGGAGGCCACCGTCAGGGCCAGATCGAGCCCGGCGGCGCCGGAGCCGATGATGACCACGTCGAATAGGTGTTCGCTCTGCATGGGGATGGTTATAGCCCCAAGGCACAGGTTTGCGCCAGATGCAATCCCGGATTATTCGCGCCGCCAGTCGAGCCCTATGTCCACCGCCGGGGCGGACTGGGTGATGCGGCCCACGGAGATGAAGTCCACCCCGGTGGCGGCGATGGCGCGGATGGTCTCAAGGGTGACGCCCCCGGAGGCCTCCGCCCTGGCCCGGCCATCGATGATCTTCAGCGCCCGGCGCAGCATGGGCGGGTCCATGTTGTCCAGCAGCAGCCTGTCCGCGCCGGCCTGCACGGCCTGGCGCACCTGCTCCAGGGTGTCGCATTCCACCTCGATGTGCTCATGCCCGGCGGCGCGCGCCCGGCGCACCGCCTCATGCACCGATCCGCTCACCGCCAGATGGTTGTCCTTGATCAGGATGGCGTCATAGAGCCCCATGCGGTGATTGGAGGCCCCGCCCATGCGGGTGGCGTATTTCTCCACCTTGCGCAGACCCGGAATGGTCTTTCTGGTATCGAGCAGAACGGCCCCTGTTCCGGCAATTTTTTCCACGTAGCGGCGGGTTTCGGTGGCGATGCCGCTCAGGTGCTGGAGCAGGTTCAGCGCCACCCGCTCGGCCGAAAGCAGGGCACCCGCGGGGCCCTCGAGGCGGGCCAGCACCGCGCCCTTGCTCACCATCTGGCCATCATCGGCCTCCGGCAGAAAGGCGATGTCTTCCGACAATCGCGCAAAGACCCGCGCCGCCAGCGGCAATCCGGCCACCACGATGTCCTCGCGGGCGGCCATGACCCCCATGAAGCGCACATCCGGCGGGATGACGGCCGCGCAGGTAATGTCCCCGGCCTCGCC
>JALSNA010000222.1 GCA_026987255.1 Hyphomicrobiales bacterium
CTATATCAACAAAAATGCATAACCTGATCTCATCGCCCCGTTCCCGGCAAAGTTCCCGCATCCGCTGCCAGAGCACCAGACAGAGCGCGAACCATTCACCTAGGGTCAGGACTCATAAAGAGGGATGGCAGATGCAGGATTTTGGCAAAATCCCGGTGTCTTTTCGTCCCCAGGCAATACTTGAAGGTATTGGCAAGGGCGAAAAGGCTCCGGGATGAAGCATGAATCCTGCATATGCCGTTCAAATTTATGGGTCCTGAGCCTAGGGTCTGGCCTCAGGGGCGCTTGTCCAGCCACAGGGCAATGTAGCGCGGATCGAAGCCGGCCGCCTTGCGCAGCACCAGCAGGGGGATGGCCTTGCGGCCCTTCTTGCGGAAAATGGCGATCTGGGCCGCGACATCATCCGGGCTGGTGACATCCGCACCGCCGGCCTGCTGGATCACGTCACCGGCCGCCAGCCCCTTCTTTTCGGCATCGGAATCCGTCTTGACGGAAATGACCACCACGCCCTTCCCTACGCTTTCCGGAATGGCGTATTTTGCCCGCATGGCCTTGTCCAGGGCCGCCAGCTTCATGCCCAGAAGCTGCGAGGCATGCAGCTTGGCCAGTTCCGTCTTCTTCTTTTCCGCCTGCGCCTTGATGAGCTTTTCGCCCTTTTCCAGCCGCCCCAGGGTGACCTTGATCTCCATGGGCTTGCCATCGCGCATGATCTTGACGACGACCTCCTCGCCCACCGGCGTTTCGGCCACGATGCGCGGCAGATCGCGCATCCTGACCACCTTCACGCCATTGAAGGAAATGATCACGTCGCGCGGCTTCAGGCCCGCCTTCTGGGCCGGGCCGCCCCTGGTGACATCGGCGATGAGCGCCCCTTCCGGCTTGTCCAGCCCCAGCCCCTCGGCCAGGTCCCTGGTGATCGTCTGAATGCGCACGCCAAGCCAGCCGCGGCGCGTCTCGCCATACTTGATGAGCTGGGCGGTGACCTTCTTCGCCAGGTTGGAGGGAATGGAAAAGCCGATGCCCACCGAGCCGCCGGAGGGCGAGAGAATGGCCGAGTTGATGCCCACCACCTCGCCGTGCATGTTGAACAGCGGGCCGCCGGAATTGCCCTTGTTGATGGCCGCGTCCGTCTGGATGAAATCGTCATAGGGCCCGGAGTTGATGTCGCGCCCGCGGGCCGAGACGATCCCCAAGGTGACCGTGCCGCCCAGCCCGAAGGGGTTGCCGATGGCCAGCACCCAGTCCCCCACTTCGGTCTTGTCCGAATCGCCAAAGGTGACATAGGGCAAGGGCTTTTTCGGCTTGACGATGAGCACCGCCAGATCGGTCTTCGGGTCACGGCCGCGCAAGGTGGCCTTCAGGCGGGTGCCGTCCTTCAGGTTGACGTAAATCTCGTCGGCGTTCTTGATCACATGGTTGTTGGTGATGATGATGCCCTTGGGATCGATGATGAACCCCGATCCCAGGGCCGAGGCCTTGCGCCTTTGGTGCTCCGGCGGCATCTTGCCGCCCCGGCGCTTGAAAAAGTCGCGAAACTGCTTGTCGAAGGGCCCGCCGTGCGGGCTGGGCAAGGCCCCCTTGCGCTTGAAGGTGGTGGAGATGTTGACCACCGCCTCGCTCAGTGCCCGCGCCAGCGGCGCCACCGAGCGCGGCGCTTCAAATCCGGTGACCTTCTGCGCCTGCGATGGCTGGGCATATGCCGCGCCAGGCTGGGCGGCAAGCGTCAGCAAGACCCCCAGGGCGGCCAGCTTGAGCATGTTCGGCGCATGGATCATGGCCTTGTCTCCTTCGTTGTCAGTCGTCATCCCGCCAGGACGACGCGGGCAAAATAGACCACCAGGAGGCCCGCGCCTATGGCAAATAGGCCACCGGCGCGCAGCTGGTCGTCCTCCATTCGCAAGATCATGGCGGCCATGCGCTTCAGCCCTTGCGGCGAGATGGCATAGAGCAGCCCCTCGATCACCAGGACGAAGCCGATGGCGCCAACGATCATCGCCGTCATTGCGCGCCCGCCCCCGCCGGTGCGCGGCCCTTCAGCGGTTTTTCCGAAGAGTTGCCGAAGTAGCGGAAGAACTCCGATTTCGGCTCCACCACCAGGGTCGTGCCTTTCGTCAGGCTCTGTTCGTAGGCCTTCATGGAGCGGTAGAAGGCGAAGAAGTCCCTGTCCTTGCCGAAGGCCCTGGCGAAGACGGCGTTGCGCGCCGCATCGCCCTGGCCGCGGATGATCTCGGCCTGCTTTTGGGCATTGGCCACCATCTCCACCTTCTGGCGGTCGGCCTCGGCGGTGATCTTGGCCGATTTGGCCCGCCCCACGGCGCGCAGCTGGGCGGCCTCGGCGAAGCGCTCGGCGTTCATCCGGTCATAGGTGTCCTTGAGCACCTCCGGCATGAGATCGGTGCGCCGCACCCGCACATCGACGATGTCGATGCCCAGCGCCTTGGCCTCCGGGCGCACGATCTGGGCGATTTCGTGCATCATGGCCTCGCGGTCCTTGGACAGGGCGGCATCGAAGGTGCGCCGCCCGTAGACGGCCCGCAAGGCGGCCTCGATGCGGGTTTCCAGCCGGTTCTTGGCGCGCGTCAGGGAGGCCCCCACGGTCTGCCGGAACTTCACCGGATCGGTGATGCGCAAAACGGTGATGGCGTCCACCATGTAGCGCCGCCCGTCCACCACCTGCACGGACTTGTCCGGTGTTTCAAAGAACATGATGCGCTTTTCGATGCGCACCAGCTCGTCGAGAACGGGCAGCTTGAAGTTCAGCCCCGGCTCGCGGATGGCCTTCTGGATCTTGCCGAAGCGCACCACGAGCACCTGCTCGCGCTGATCGACCGTGAAAATGGATGACCAGGCCAGAAGGGCCAGCACGCCAAGCGCGATCAGGCCGATGGATCTTGTGCCGTTCATTGGCCAGCCCTCCCGCCATTGTCCCTGGAGGATGTGCCCAGCCTGTCCAGCGGCAGATAGGGCACCACGGACGAGCCCTTGTCATTTTGCATGATGAACTTCTTCGCCTTGTCCATGACCTTTTCCAGCGTCTCGATATAGATGCGCTTGCGGGTCACGTCCGGCGCCTTTTCATATTCCTTCAAAACCTGCTCGAAGCGCGCCGCCTCGCCTTCGGCCTCGGCCACCACCTTGGCCTTGTAGGCCTTGGCCTGCTCGATGATCTGGGCGGCGCGGCCGCGCGCCTCGCCGAGCACCCGGTTGCGGTAGCGCTCGGCCTCGCGGATGAACTTGCTCTGGTTCTGCTCGGCCCTTTGCACCTCCTCGAAGGCGTCGATGACCTGCGGCGGCGGGTCGGCCTTCTCCAGCTGCACCGAGATGATCTGGATGCCGGCCTTGTATTTGTCCATGGTTTTCTGGATCAGGTCGCGCACCTCCTCCTGGGCCTTGACGCGGCCACGGGTGCGGATTTCCTCCGCCGGGGTGCGGCCCACCACCTCGCGCATGGCGCTTTCGGCCACCACCCTGGTCAGCGCCACGGGGGAGCGCACATCGAAAAGGAACTCCTTGGCATCGCGGATGCGCCACAGGACGGTGAACTTGATGTCGACGATGTTCTGATCGCCGGCCAGCATGAGGCTTTCGGACTTGTTGCGGCCATAGCTGATCTGGTTTTCCTTCAGCACCTTGGGCCGCTCGACGGTCTCGATGGGCCAGGCGGCGAAATGCAGACCGGGGCCGGTGGTGCGGTTGTATTTGCCAAAGCGCAGCACCACGCCGTTCTCGTCCGGCTGCACGCGGTAGAAGCTGTTGAAGGCCCAAAGCGCCACCAGCGCTGCGGCCACCAGCAGGGCCACGCCCTTGCCGCCGGAGCCAAAGCCGCTCCCGCCGGAGCCGGAGCGGCCGCCAGAACCGCCGAAGATGTCGCGCAGCTTGTCCTGTCCCTTGCGGATGATCTCGTCCAGATCGGGCGGCGTGCCGCCGCCTTTCGGGCCAGAGGGCCCCTGTGGCCCCTGTCCCCAGGGGCCGCCGGAATTGCCGCCGCCCTGATTGCTCCATGGCATGAGTGCTGTTTTTCCTCTCTCGATTGTAATGGCAAGGCGCTTGACGCCGCCTGCCCGGCCGGGTTTGCTGCCAATTGATTATGTTTCGCATTTATAGGACAGGCAAATGACGAAAGTCCATGAACATTCTGGTAATGTTTCCCTCCTCAGGCCGCTGGCGCTGGCCGCCGCCGTGCTCGCCGGGGTGGCCGCAAGCGGCGCGGCGCGGGCGCAAGGCAAGGCCCCTTTCGGCCCCTGGCAGGCCAAGGTGTTGCGCAACCATCCGCTGGTGGGGCAAATCATCGATGCGAAAACCCTCGCACCGGTGAGCCGCAAGCAGCTGGAAGAGCGCCTCGGCAAGGCCGCCATCGCCATTTTCGGCGAGGTTCACGACAACCCCGATCACCACCGCATCCAGGCCCGGTTGCTGCGCGCCTTCGCCAAAGGGCGCGGCAAGCCGCCCAAGGTGGTTTACGAGATGATCCCGCTGGACAAGGAGGGCGCGCTGTCGGCCCTGAAGGGGGCGCGCAAGCTCTCCGCCAATGCCGTTTTCGACATCGTGGACTGGGACAAGTCCGGCTGGCCGTCGCGGGCCCTCTATGCGCCGGTGATGCGCGCCACGGTGGATATCTCCGGCCTGCCGGTGCCCGCCGGGCTGCCGCGCGATCTGGTGCGCAAGGTCTCGAAACAGGGGCTGGCGGCGCTGACGCGCATGCAGATCGGGCAATACCGTCTGGGCCCCCTGCCGCCGAAGATGCAAAAGGCGCTGGAAAAGGACATCATCAAGAGCCATTGCGACATGATCCCGCCCGCCGCCGCGCGGGCCATGGCCCCTGTGCAAAGGCTGCGCGACGCCCTGCTGGCCGCTCAGCTGGCCGATGCCTGGCAAAAGGCCGGCTCGGCGGCCCTCATCGCCGGAGATGGCCATGCCCGCAAGGATCGCGGCGCGCCCTACTACCTGAAGCGCCAGAAAGCGCCCTTCATGGGAACCAGGGCGCGCGACATTCCCGATCCGCTGGTGGTGTGGCTGGCGGAAGCCAATGACAAGGCGGCAACCATCCGCGATCTTTTGCCCAAGGATGCAAGCCCTGCGCAGCTGGCCGACATCATCATCGTCACCCCGCGCGCGAAGCGTGAGGATCCGTGCGAGCGGTTCCGCAAGTTCATGCGCCACAAGAACAAGTCCGGGAAAATGGACAATTGAAGCAAGGCTCGCAGACGCAGGCACCAAAACCCCCGCCGGGCATGAGGCACCGGCGGGGGGTCTTCGCTTCGAGGAGAGGAGGGAAAAGGGGCTCACGCCCCCGGTATCGCGGTCACACGCAGCCGGTGGGCTTGGGCAGACCGCCATACTTGGTGATCGGTTTCATCGGCCCCTGGTTCCACAGGCCGAAGATTTCCTTCTTGGAAACTCCGATATACTTCATGAACTTGCGCACTGGCGGGACGACATTATATTCGGAATAATACTCCCGCGCCTTGAGGATCTGGTCCCACATTTCATCGGTCAGCTCGATGCCATCCTCGCGCGCCATCGCCCGGCCGATCTCCGGTGTCCAGGTGGTATAATCCTTCAGGTACCCGCCGCCATCGCGCTCGGGAATTTCCACGGTCTCCGTCGTCATGTCTCATCCTTGCTTTTGAATAGGTCATTTGCCCTGTAAAAGTATCTAATGATTTTAAGAACCATTGTCAAAATGGACGGAAGCCCCATCCCGCCAGGCGGAAGCCCCCTCCCGAGCATCTCTATTAACCGTCTTAAAAACCCCGCACCGCGAGGAGCCACGAGCCTTTTCCCCAAAAGGCCCGGCCTGACCATGAATGCCAGGGCGCGGCAAAACCGCTGGATAAACCTGGAGCCCTGCCCTCACCCCCCGAAGAGAGCAGCCAGCCAGGAGCTCTTGCCGGTGGTGATCGTGTGTCCGGCCAGCCCCGGCGGGAAGGGAATCTCCGCCTCCTGCCCGCTCAGCTTCTCGCAGCGGATACGCTCCGGCAGGGCCCCCTCCTTGAATCCGGCCAGCACCAGCAGATCCTCCACCTGCGCCCCGCCGTGCCCCGCGAAGGCCTCAAGACCGGCGCGAATCTGATGGCGCAGGATCTGCGGGTTTTCATACAGCCAGTAAAGCTCATGGGGGTTGGCGGTGATGATGCGCCGGCTTTGCCCCTGCAGGAAATGCCGCCACATGTTGAAGGGCGCCGCGATCCCCTTGCCAAAGATTTTCTTCAGCAGCGGCAGGCGAAACTCCGCTTTCCGCAGGCCCGCATTGATGGAGGTTTGCAGGACCTTGAACTCCAGCTCCGGCGGATCGACGCGCGGATCGCTCCCCTCGCCCCATGCCTTGAGCAGCATCAGGTCATCCACGTCATACAGCGCCAGCCAGAACAGCGGCAGGAACGCCCCGCAACGCGCCAGCACCTTGGCATCAGCCATGCCGCGCGGATCGCCACGCTCGGACGTGAGGACAAGTTCGGCTTCGGCCGGATGGGTCATGCTGCGCCCTCCCTTGAAAGCTGCTATCAGGCAACCGGATGCCGCTTGACATTATGACGCACCCTGCAAGCTGTAAACAGCCCACCACCTGAGACCTTGGTCTCATGCCAAAAGAGCCCGCCCCACCAGACCAGACAACCCCTTTCCCCTATTAATGGAATGGTAACCAGCCTCACGCATGATGCGCCCGCGTCGAAATGCGGCAACGGCTTGAATCAATCTCTTAAAAGACGTTAATAATCGTTTATTTTCAGTTACTTGAGAGATTTTCCGGAATCATTTTGCCAAGCACTTCATGCATCAGGCGCGCCTTTTCTGAATCACTTTCTCAAGCACCTGAATCAAGACCTGCATTCAACGCCGCAAATGATTCTTTTCATTGAACAAAACCATCTGCAAACCGGTCACGACAGAGGCGCGCAGGCCCGCGCCAGCCAGGCACGCGCCCGCTCGTCATCCCCCAGCAGCGGCTCGATCACCTGCCGCACATGGGCATGGTAGCCATCCAGCCAGGCGCGCTCCGCCAGGCTCAGCACGGAGACCTCGATCAGCCGCCGGTCGATGGGACAAAGGCTCAGCGTCTCGAAGGACAAAAGCGCCCGCTCCTCCTCCCCGCGCGCGGACGGCTCCTTGCACAGGATCAGGCTTTCGATGCGAATCCCGTAGTGTCCCTCCAGGTAGAACCCCGGCTCGTTCGAGGTGATCATCCCCGGCTGCAAGGCCACATCGCCACTGCGCGCGATGCGCTGCGGCCCTTCATGCACGGAGAGAAAACTGCCCACCCCGTGCCCGGTGCCATGATCATAATCCAGCCCCTCGGCCCACAGGAACTGCCGCGCCAGGGCATCCAGGTTGGCCCCCGTCGTCCCGGCCGGAAAGCGCGCCGAGGCCAGCGCGATGTGCCCTTTCAGCACCAGGGTGAAATGCCGCTTCATGCCCGCCGCCGGAATCATGTCCGCCGGGCCGATGACCACCGTGCGGGTGATGTCCGTCGTCCCGTCGCGGTATTGCCCGCCCGAATCCACCAGATAGAGCGCCCCGGGCTCCAGAGCCGCATTGCTCGCCTCCGTGACCCGGTAATGCACGATGGCCCCATGGGCCCCGGCCGCCGAGATGGTGTCGAACGACAGATCGAACAGCGGCTCGCCCAGCCGCTCGGCCGTCTCCACCCGCAGATCTTCCAGCTTCACCGCGGCCGAAATCTCGTCCACGGAACCATCCGCCGCCGCCTCTTCCAGCCATGCCAGAAAGCGCACCATGGCCGCCCCGTCGCGCCGGTGCGCGGCCCGCGCCCCGTCCTGCTCCGCTTCGCTCTTGACCGCCTTGGGCAAAAGGCACGGATCGCGCCCCTCGATGATGCGCGCCCCAGCTTCTTGCAGGATTTCCGCCAGCCGCGCCGCCGCATGATCCGCATCGAGCAGGACCGCCCGCCCCGCCATATGCGCCAGCCGCTCCTGCAGCGCCCCGGGCGGGCGGATGACAACCTCTCCCTTGAAGGCGGCGCGCAAATCCGCATCCAGCCGCCCCTCATGGACAAACAGCTCCGCCTCCCCCTGCCCATGCACGAGGGCAAAGGCCAGCACCACCGGCGTATGGGGGATTTCGCGCCCGCGCATGTTGAACAGCCAGCTTGCCGAATCCGTCAAGGTTATGAGCGCCGCATCCGCGCCAGCCCTTGCCGCCGCCGCGCGCACTCCGGCCAGCTTCTGCGCTATCGTCCGCCCCGAATGGTCCAGCGGCTGGCAGAAGACCTCGCCTTGCGGCGCAAAGGGCCGCTCCTGCCAGATTTCATCCACCAGGTTCGGCAAGACGGCGCGCCACTGCGCCCCCGCCGCTCCCAGCGCCTTCTCGTAGCGGCGCGATTGCGCAAGGCTCATCAGCCACGGATCGAACCCGGCCGCCTGCCCCGCCTTCAATTCCCCCGCCAGCCATTCATGCGGCTTGTGTCCGGCAATGGGCAGAACCTCCAGGACGTCTCCGTCCACCTGCCGCACCGCCTGCAAGGTATAGCGGCCATCGACGAAAAGCACCGCCCTTTCCGGCAACACGATGAGCAGCCCCGCCGAGCCGGTGAACCCGGTCAGCCAGGCCAGCCGCTCGTCGCAGGCGCGCAGATATTCGTTCTGCCAGGGATCGGAGCGCGCCAGCACATAGGCATCCAGCTTTCGCGCCGCCATCTGCGCGCGCAGGGCCGCAAGCCGCGCCGCCGCCTGCCCGGGCTGCGCATCATCCGTGAAAATCTGAAACCGGCTGTGTGTCATGGCCAAGCCATAGCCTCCCCGCGGCCCTAGCGCAATCAGGGGTCTTGAAAAAACGCTTGCGCGACCATCCTCACCCCCCTGCCCATTATTGCCGCCATGCGCAGCCCCGGCCCGGCGCATTAACCGGACAGCAACCAGAACGCCTCCGCGAAATTATGACAGAAGCATGACACAAGGCAAGTCATGTTGAGATTTATCAATGATAATCAATGCCTTATGCAACATCTTGAGCTATGCATCTGGTGCATATCCGGGTTTCCGCATTTGCCATTGTGGAAAATCCCCGCCGCCCTCATATAGGGCACAGATCAACGGCGCGCCGCACTTGGCGGCAAGCCAGAACCCAAGATGCAAGACGGCCTTGAAGGAGGTCCACCATGACATTCATCACACATACCCGCAACGTCCATGCGTCCCCTGCCGCCTCCGTGATGAAGACCGTGCGTTCGGCCTTCCACGCCCTCGCCTCCTGGCAGGCCAAGCGCAAGGCCGAAGCCGAGCTCATGGAGCTCGATGACCGCATGCTCGACGACATCGGCATCACCCGCGACGAGATTCACCATCACGTGTGGGGTTGAACCGGACGGTTTCGACTCCCATATCCGAACCAAGCCAGGCCTAGAAGTTTCTTCCCTCCCTCTTCTTCTTTCCTCCCTGGCTTCACACTGACCCGGCGCACCCCGCCGGGTCTTTTTTTGTCCATCCCCGGATCACGATACACGGTCACGCCGGCATCAGGGGCGGCGCAGGATCAGCGTGCTCCATTCCCCCATGCGGATACGCCGCGCCAGCCGCATTCCGCGCGCCCCGCAGGCCGCCTCCAGCATGGCCTCCTGGCGGAGCAGAAGTCCCGACAGCACCAGCCAGCCGCCACGCCCCACCCGGGCGCAAATGTCCCCGGCCATGCGCCGCAAGGGCCCGGCCAGGATATTGGCCAGCACCAGGTCATAGGGGGCGCACCGGCGGACAAGCGCATGCCGCACCCCCGGCGCGGTCACCAACCGGATGAAGGGCCCTGCGCCATTGCGCCGCGCATTGGCCCGCGCCACCGCGATGGCCGCCGCATCGATGTCCGAGGCCACCACCGGCACCCGCCACAATCTGGCCGCCGCGATGGCCAGCACGCCGCTGCCGGTGCCCACATCCAGAACGGAACGCGGCCGCGCCAGCCGCCCCACGTGCTCCAGCGCCAGAAGACAGCCCTGCGTGGTGCCATGATGGCCGGTGCCAAAGGCCACCCCGGCATCGATCTCGATGGAAATCCCCGCCGCCGGCCGCATCATACGGTCATGGGAGCCATGGATGAAAAACCGCCCGGCGCGCACCGGCGCAAGCCCTTTCAGGCTCTCCTCCACCCAGTTCACCTCCGGCAAGGGCTCCGCGCGCATCTCATTCGCGCCAAACCCGGCCGCCATCAGAGCGCCGGCCAGGGCATCCTCATCGAGGGTTTCATAATAGGCCTCCACCCGCCACAGGCTCCGTGATTCGTCCGTCTCATGCAGCGCCACGGCCGCCGCCTGCGGCCAGGCCAGCTCCGAGAGCAGATCCGCCAGCACCCCGGCCCGCGCCCTGTCCATATCCGCCGAAACCAGATGCCGCATCGTCATGCCGCCATCCCCTCATCCCCCTGCCCGCTTCGGACCTGACCTCCCGGCGCATCAGGGCCGGAAGGAGAAAATGCATCAGCCGGCCTGTAAGCCGGGTTCTGTCCGCAGGATCGCTCCCGCTGGATGGCCATTCATCTGAGGTCACGCATCGCTGCGCGCCTTGTGCGGCCTACCCGGACGGCTGGCGCGGAAAACATCACCTGCCCGTCTCCGCAAGGAGATGGGCGCGCCGTCCCTATTTGGCCTTGCTTCGGGCGGGGCTTGCCATGCCGCTGCTGTCGCCAGCAGCGCGGTGCGCTCTTGCCGCACCCTTTCACCCTTGCCCGGACCATCTCCGGGCGGTCTGCTTTCTGTGGCGCTGTCCCTGGGGTTCTCCCTTTCGGGATCCCCCGCCGGGTGTTACCCGGCGCCCTGTTTCCGTGAAGCCCGGACTTTCCTCCAGCGGGCCAGGGGCCCGCCAGCGGCCATCCAGCCGGCTGATGCCCCTTGCAGATAGGAGGTTCAGGCAATCCGGTCAAGCGCCCCGGCCAGCCGCTCCAGCGTCATCATGGTGGAGGCATCCAGCTCCCCGTCCACCCGCGCCGGCCGCCAGTGGCGCTGAAAGGCCCTGAGCACCTCCCGCGTGGCCTCATCATATTGCCCGGAAATCTCTATCCCGTAGCCCAGCTTGCGCAGCATCCCTTGCGCCGCCGCAACATCCACCCCGCCTTGCGCATCCACATCCAGCGCCACGGGCTCCACCCACAGCCCAAGCCCCGCTTCGGCCAGCCGTGCCCAGGGAAAATGCTCCCCCGGATCGGCCTTGCGCGCCGGGGCGATGTCGGAATGACCCACGATCCTGTGCGGCGCGATGCCATGCCGGTGCGCAATGTCGCGCGCCAGCGCCACGACCGCTTCGATCTGGATATCGGGATAGGGCGCAAGCTCCCCCTCCAGCGGCCCCGGATTCTGGATTTCGATGCCGATGGAGCATGAATTGATGTCCCTCTCCCCGGCCCAGCAGGAGGCCCCCGCATGCCAGGCCCGGGCCGCCTCGTCCACCAGCTGGACGATCTCCCCGTCCTCGTCCACCAGGTAATGGGCCGAGACCTGCGCCTCCTGCGAGCACATCCACAAAAGCGCCGATTCCGCCGAGGGGCAGCCGGTGTAATGCAAGACCAGCATGTCCACCGCCCGGCCATTGCGCCGCGCGCCGAAATTGGGCGAAACCACCGCCCGGCGCGCCAGCGCACTGCCCTGCAAAAAGGTGCTCATGAGCCGCTCTCCAGCAGCCGCCCGCCTTCGCCGCGCTCCTTGCCGATGGCCTCGAAAGCCGCGTTGATGGCCGCCATGCGCCGGTTGGCGATCTCCACCATCTCCTGCGGCACGCCGCGCGCCATCAGCTTGTCCGGATGGTTCTCCCGCACCAGGCGGCGATAGGCGGCGCGAATGGCCGCCCAGTCGTCGCACGGGTTCACCCCCAGCACCTCATAAGCGGCATCGTCCGGATGCATCATGTGGCGCGCCCGGATGCAGCGAAACCGCCCCTTGAGGCCGAAGATTTCCGTCACCCGCTCCAGAAAGGACATCTCGCCCGGATGCATGACCCCATCGGCCCCGGCGATGTGAAACAGCGAATCGAGCACGTCCTCCAGGATCTGCGGGCTGTCATGAAACAGACGGGCGATCTGGCGCGCATAGGCCTCGAACCCGGCCGTCGAGCGCCCGGCAAGCCGGAACAGCCGCTCCACCTGCGCGCGCTGCCCCGGCGGCACCGAAAAGAGCCGCGAGAAGGCCGCCCGCTCGTCATCGCTGACCACCCCGTCGGCCTTGGCCAGCTTGGCCGAAAGCGCAATGACCGCCATGGTGAAGGCCACCGGACGCTCCGGCGCATGCGTGCCCGCCCCGGCCTCCCCGGGCCGCGAGAACCACCCCGCCAGGGAGCGCGAAAAATCCGCCACGGAGCGCGAAAGTCTGTTCCAGATACTCATGGGAAAGCACGATACACGGATTCGCCCGCCAGATCATGACAATCAGGGCCTTGAAAAAACGCTTGCGCGTCCATCCTCCCTGCCAACACCCGTAGTGTCCCATGATAGGAGTGGTTGCAGGGGGTGAGGATGGTCTTCAGGGCGTAGACCTAAGACAGTTGATGGAGATGCCCAATCCATCCAGCCATCCCGAACCACGCAATGCATCTTGCCACCCCATCGCCCACCATATAAAAAAGCTCCA
>JALSNA010000223.1 GCA_026987255.1 Hyphomicrobiales bacterium
GGCGAAAAACGCCGAATTGTCACCGGATCGCGAGGCCCTGCACGCCACCTATGGGGCGCTGAAGAAAGTCACCGACAACTGCATTGCCTGTCATGGGGCCTACAGGCTGCGCTGATGGAGGCTGTTCACTGGCAAGGGCCGATGCTGGCGCCGGGATGGATCTCCATGTCCGCGATGGGTGTCAGGTAAAGGCCGCAATCCTTGTGGCCGAAGGCGTCCAGCATGGTGCGCGGCAGGTTCACGTCGCGCTCGCCGGTTTCCGGGTCGACGCCGGTGGCTATGCAGCGGCCGATGCGCTCTTCGGCACGCAGGGCGGGGCGGGCATCGATGCAGATGTCCTTGCCCAGCCATGAGAACTCCCGCCAGGCGGGCAGGCCGGTGATGTAGATATTGGCGCGGAAACGGCGCGGGTCGAGCGCCTTTCCTGCCACCCGCGCGATGTCCTTTACGGTCTCGATATTGATCAGCGACAGGTAGGGCTTGGGCACGTCGAAGAAATGGTGATCGCCTGTGCCGACGATGCGCGGATTGCCCGGTATGTCATCCTTCAGCCAGGCGGCGAGGAACTGCTGGATGATGGCGCGCCCGGCCGGGGAGGTGAGCTGGCCGGTGGCCAGCTGCTTTCCGTCCCTGAGCAGGGTCAAGGTGGCGCTGCCGGGATCGTAGCGGCTCTCCAGCCCGGCCAGGCGGGCGGTGTTGACCAGTTGCAGGAACTTGCCCTTGGGGATGTGGCGCGGATTGACCGGATCGAAAAAGCGCCCGGAGCGCTCGATGGCCCAGGCCCGGTCATGGGCCAGGGGCTGGCCCTTGCGCAGCTGCGCCGTTTGCAGGGACATGCCGGACAATCCCTTCACGGGCCAGATCCAGAGCGATTCGATATGCGCGGCGGGCATGATTGATATCCTCCCGGGGTGATCCTGGATTGCCGGATATTCTTTTCAACCAACTGAACAATCATAGGTTTCCTGTTGGTCATGGACAAGCGCCAATGGCGATTTTTCGCCATGGGCGCTTCCTTGCCATTCTTCTTGCAAGTCCTTGCTTGTCAAGGATGCAATCGCCGTAGGCGACGCCCCTTCGGGGCGTCCTTGACAAGCAAGGACGTGCAAGGAACCGGTTGTCCCATCCTTTTTCGCGCAAAGCCTTGTGAGCTTCTTCCGGCGCACTATATCCAATTCAGAACATGGCCGGAATGGCCGCAATGATCACATGTCCCATCCTTTTTGCATGGCCTTGACGGCAAGGATCATGCGGGGGGCTGGAGAGGAGCACAAAATGAATCTGGAAAAATATACCGACAGGGCCAAGGGCTTCGTGCAGTCGGCGCAGAATCTGGCGCTGCGCGAGGGCCATCAGCAGTTCACGCCGCTGCACCTGCTCAAGGTGCTGCTGGACGACAACCAGGGCATGGCCGCAGGCCTCATCAAGAGCGCGGGCGGCGATGCGGCGCTGGCCAAGGCCGATGTGCAGGCGGCGCTGGACAAGCTGCCCAAGGTGGAAGGCTCTGGCGCCGGTCAGCTCTATCTGGCGCCGGAGACGGCGCGGGTGTTCAACACCGCCGAGGAGCTGGCCCGGAAGGCGGGGGATTCCTTCGTCACCGTGGAGCGGCTGTTGCATGCCCTGCTGATCGAAAAGTCCGAGGCCTCGGAGATTCTCAAGAAGGCCGGGGTGACGCCGGCGGCGCTGAACCAGGCGATCGACGAGCTGCGCGGCGGCAAGACGGCCGATTCGGCCTCCGCCGAGGAGAGCTATGACGCCTTGAAGAAATACGCCATCGACCTGACCGAGCGGGCCCGCGAAGGCAAGCTGGATCCGGTGATCGGGCGCGATGAGGAAATCCGCCGCACCATCCAGATCCTGTCGCGGCGCACCAAGAACAATCCGGTGCTCATCGGCGAGCCGGGGGTGGGCAAGACGGCCATCATCGAGGGGCTGGCACAGCGCATCGTCAATGGCGATGTGCCCGAATCGCTGCGCGACAAGAAGGTCATGGCGCTCGACATGGGGGCGCTGATCGCCGGGGCGAAGTATCGCGGCGAGTTCGAGGAGCGGCTGAAGGCGATCATCAACGAGGTCACGTCCGCCCATGGCCAGATCATTCTGTTCATCGACGAGATGCACAACCTGATCGGCGCGGGCAAGTCGGAAGGGGCGATGGACGCCTCCAACCTGCTCAAGCCCGCCCTGGCGCGCGGTGAATTGCATGTCATCGGCGCCACGA
Source organism: Hyphomicrobiales bacterium (assembly GCA_026987255.1). GTDB lineage: Bacteria > Pseudomonadota > Alphaproteobacteria > Rhizobiales > Aestuariivirgaceae > Thermopetrobacter. The sequence goes on from JALSNA010000223.1 coordinate 2,222, forward strand.
CGCTGGATGAATACAAGAAGTATATCGAAAAGGACGCAGCCTTGGAGCGGCGCTTCCAGCCGGTTTTCGTCAAGGAGCCGACGGTGGAGGACACGGTTTCCATCCTGCGCGGCCTGAAGGAGAAATACGAGACCCATCACGGGGTGCGGATCACCGATTCGGCGGCTGTTGCGGCGGCCAATCTGTCGAACCGCTATATCACCGACCGCTTCTTGCCGGACAAGGCCATCGACCTGATGGACGAGGCGGCCTCGCGGCTGCGCATGCAGGCCGAATCGAAGCCCGAGGAGCTCGACGAGCTGGACCGGCGCATCATCCAGCTGAAGATCGAGCGCGAGGCGCTGAAGAAGGAAACCGACGAGGCCTCCAAGGACCGTCTGGAAAAGCTGGAAAAGGAGCTGGCCGAGCTGGAGCAGAAATCGGCCGAGCTGACCCAAAAGTGGCAGGCGGAAAAGGGCAAGCTGGAAGAGGAGCGCAAGCTCAAGGAAGACCTTGACCGGGCCCGCACCGAACTGGAGCAGGCGCAGCGCGCGGGCGATCTGGCCAAGGCCGGGGAGCTGGCCTATTCGGTCATTCCGCAGCTGGAGCAGAAGATCGCCCAGGCGCAGGAAGCCGGGACGCAGAAAGGCCAGATGCTGCGCGAGGAGGTCACCGACAAGGACGTGGCGCAGGTGGTGTCGCGCTGGACGGGCATCCCGGTGGACAAGATGCTGCAGGGCGAGAACGAAAAGCTGCTGCACATGGAAGAGGAGCTGGCGGCGCGGGTGGTCGGCCAGGAGGAGGCGGTCAAGGCCGTTTCCACCGCGGTGCGCCGGGCGCGCGCGGGCCTGAAGGATCCCAACCGGCCGATCGGTTCGTTCCTGTTCCTCGGCCCCACCGGCGTGGGCAAGACGGAGCTGGCCAAGGCGCTGGCCGAATACCTGTTCGACGACGAGAACGCCATCTTGCGCATCGACATGTCCGAATTCATGGAGAAGCA
>JALSNA010000224.1 GCA_026987255.1 Hyphomicrobiales bacterium
AGCCTCTTCCAGCAGCGCCTGGGCCCGCGCCTGGCCGATGCGCTCGATCTCCCCTTGTGCCTCCTCGCGCAAACCCGCCGTATCACAAAGGATGACCGGCACACCGCCGAAGTCCATGCGCACCTCGATGACATCGCGCGTCGTGCCCGCTTCCCGCGCCACGATCGCCGCCTCGCGCCGCGCCAGTGCGTTGAGCAAGGAGGACTTGCCCACATTCGGCGCCCCCGCCAGCACCACCCGGATGCCGGCCCGCAAAGCCTCGCCCATTTCGGCTTCCGTCAGTGCCTTTTCCATTTCCGCGGCCAGTTCCACCAGCCCATTCTCCAGCCCCTCAAGCGCCCTTTCGGCAATATCGTCCTCCTCGATAAAGTCGATGGCCGCTTCCAGGCGCGACAGTGCGAATATCAGACTTTCGCGCCATTCCCCTATCCTTCGCCCCGCCAGTCCGCTGGCCGCCTGCACCGCCTGGCGCCTTTGCGCCTCGGTTTCGGCATGAATGAGATCGGCCAGACCTTCCACCTCCATGAGCGAAAGCCGCCCGTTCTCGAAAGCCCGGCGGGTAAACTCCCCCTCCCGCGCCAGGCGCAGGCCGGGCATTTTTCCCAGAACCTCCAGCATGCGCAGCACCACGGCGCGCCCGCCATGCACATGAAACTCCGCCACGTCCTCGCCGGTAAAACTGCCCGGCCCCGGCATCCACAGCACCATGGCCTGATCGATCAGCCCATCATCGCCATGGAGCCTGCGCACCACCGCCCGGCGCGGCGGCGGCAGGGGCCGCCCGGTCAGCCGCTCGATGCTCATTGCCGCCCCCGGCCCCGAAACACGCAGAACCGCCACCCCGGCCATGCCTGCCCCGGAGGAGAGCGCGAATATGCTCGCTTCATCTGTCTGTCTGGCGGAATCCATGCCCTGCATCCCTTGTGCCCGCGCCATGATGGCCTCCATCCTGCCGGTCAACGGACCAACCAGAGAGGCCCTCATGTCTTATAATCGCCTGCGCCACGAGACCAGCCCCTATCTGCGCCAGCACGCGGACAATCCCGTGCACTGGTGGCCCTGGTGCGGCGAAGCCTTGCAAAAGGCCCGCGAAGAGGACAAGCCCATCCTGCTTTCGGTGGGCTATTCCGCCTGCCACTGGTGCCATGTCATGGCCCACGAGAGCTTCGAGGACGAAAAGACCGCCCGCTTGATGAATGCCCATTTCATCAACATCAAGGTGGACCGCGAGGAGCGCCCCGACATCGACCGCCATTACATGCAGGCCCTGCACATGATGGGCCAGCGCGGCGGCTGGCCCCTGACCATGTTCCTTCTGCCCGATGGAACGCCTTTCTGGGGCGGCACCTATTTCCCGCCCGTGCCCAAATATGGCCAGCCCTCCTTTCCCCAGGTTCTTTCCGAGCTGGCCCGTCTGTGGCAGTCCGATCGCCGCAAGCTGCTCCAGAACGCCCAGGCCATCACCAGCCAGATGGCGCAAAAGGCGCAAGCCCAGGACCCTTCCGGCAATCTGCCAAGGGATTTTCCCCAAAAGGCCGCCGAGGCCCTGTCGGATCATTTCGACCCGGTGCGCGGCGGCCTGAAGGGCGCGCCCAAATTCCCCCAGTGCCCGGTTCTCGATCTTCTGTGGAGCACAAGAAACCATGCGCCGGTTCTGACCACCTTGAAGCACATGTGCCAGGGCGGCATCTACGATCATCTCGGCGGCGGCTTCGCCCGCTACAGCACCGATGAAGACTGGCTGGTGCCCCATTTCGAAAAGATGCTCTACGACAATGCCCAGATCCTCGATCTGCTGGCCCGCGCCTGGGCCCGGACACATGAGCCATTGTTCCGCTCACGAATCGAGGAAACCATCGCCTTCCTGCAAAAAGACATGCACATCCCCGGCTGTGGTCTGGCCAGCAGCTTCGATGCCGACAGCGAAGGCGTCGAGGGACTCTTTTACACCTGGCAATACCACGAACTGAAACAGATCGTGCCGGAAGAGAATCAAAAACTCTTTTTTGGCGCCTATGGTGTGACCAGAAATGGCAATTTCGAGGGCCGGATCATCCTCAACCGCCTCACCTCCCTCGAACTTCTGGATGACGAGAGCGAAGCAGCACTGGCGCACTCCCGCGCCCTTCTGCTGGACAGGCGCAGGCTCCGCATCCCTCCGGCCCGCGATGACAAGATTCTCGCCGCCTGGAATGGTCTGGCCATTGCCGCCATCACCCATGCCGCCGTCATCCTTGGCCGCGCGGACTGGCTGAGGTGGGCCTGCGTTCTCTTTGATGAAGTCACCACAAGACTGAAGACCGAAGACGGCCTGCATCAAGGCTGGCTGGACGAGCCTTCCCGCACCCCCGCCACCGCCGACGGCATGGCCAACATGATCGCCGCCGCCCTCAGCCTCCACGAAGCCACGGCGCACGGAAGGTTCCTCGACAAGGCCATCCGCTGGAGCACCCACATAATGGATCATTACAGGGACGAATCCACTGGCGTCTTTCGTTTCAATCACGAATCGATACAGGATATCGCGCCTCAGATCTTTGCCGAGGATGACGCCACGCCCAACCACAACGCCACCATGGTCACCAACTTGCGCAAGCTGGCCTTTTTCACCGGCAAGGATGGATACGAAGAGCAGGCCAGCCACATCCTGCGCCATTTTGCCATGACCGCCGCCGCCAGCCCCCTGGCCCATGCCACCTTCCTGCAAAGCCTGCAAGCCAGCCGGGACACCTGTCAGGCCACCCTGTTCCATGCCGAGGATTCACGTGAAACAATGGATTCACGTGAAACACACCCTCTCCTGACCGCCCTCCTGGCCAGAACCTGCATCCTGCCGGACATCCTGCACGTCTTTCCCGGCGATTCCCGCTTCGATGACCCCCTGCAGGAAGACCGGTTGCTCCTGTGCCGCAATCACGTCTGCTCCAGCCCCATTCACCAGCCAGACGACATCCCGAAAGCCCTTTCCGCCCTGGAATGAAATTGAAAAAACTATCCTGAGAAAAGCATCAAAGGTGCTTTTTCGCCATTGGCGCTTCCCTGCCTTTCCCTCCACACCGGCCCCGAATTCAGTCCCGGACGCAACAAAAAACCTCCCGGAAAATCCGGAAGGTTTTTGCAAGGCAGCCTGATCACATCCTCAGGTATTCATCGAATCGAAGAACTCGGCGTTGTTCTTGGTTTG
>JALSNA010000225.1 GCA_026987255.1 Hyphomicrobiales bacterium
CCCACGCCATGGTGGTCTGGGAGGGCCGCGAGGAAAAGCCCAGGCGCATTTCCGCGCGCCTGCACATGATCCCCGGCGTGCCGCGCAACGAGCAGGACCTGCTTGACTTCGAAGGCTGGATGGATGACCGTTCGGCCCAGGCGGTGCGCGAGGCCCTCAAGAACCTGCGCGCCACCGGTCAGCCCTTCAACATTTCCTTTCTCACCCGTGGCGGCGAGTTGCTCGAGGCCGATGGCCGTGCTGCCGGATACACCATCGTCCTGCGTTTCCGCCCCGTTTTCGGTGAGCGCCGCGACGCCATGGAGATGGTCTCCGACACCCGCCGGCTGGGCGAACAGATCGCCCGTCTCTCGGGCCTGCTCGACACCGCCCCCATGCCCGTCTGGCTGCGCGACGAGGAGGGCAGGTTGCTGTGGGCCAATCAGGCCTGGCTGGAGGCCACCGAAAGCTCCGATGTCAATGTCGCCGCCGCCAGTGGCGTTGTCCTGGCCGCCTCCGGCGACATGCGGGTTTTGCGCGAGGACAGGGAGAAAAACACTCGTCTGCTGCGCGCCAGCACGGTCATCCACGGCAAGAAGCGCATCCTCGACATCCACGAGCTGAACAACGATCTGGGCCGTGTTTACTGGGCCGTGGACATTACCGAGAACGAGAACCTGCGCCGCGAACTGAGCAGCCATATCGACGCCCACACCGCCACCCTCGACAAGCTCTATACGGCCATTGCCATTTTCGGCCCCGGCCAGCAACTGGTTTTCTCCAACCGCGCCTATGCGGACCTGTGGGGGCTGGACGACGCCTGGCTGGACACCCGCCCATCTGAAAACGACATCCTCAACCGCCTGCGCGACATGGGCAAGCTGCCCGTGGAGGCCGATTTCCGCAAGTGGAAGGAGGATCACCTGTCCATCTACACTGCCCTGGAAGGCCGCGAGAGCAAGTGGCATCTGCCCGATGGCCGCACCCTGCGCGTGGTGGCAGAGCCCCATCCCCAAGGCGGCGTCATCTACATCTTCGAGGACATTACCGAGAAGCTGCGCCTGGAAGGGCGCTACAAGGAGCTGCTCGATGTGCAGAAGGAGACCCTCGACAACCTGCATGAGGGAATCGCCCTGTTCGGCACCAACGGACGCTTGCGCCTCTACAATCCGGCCTATGCCGGGTTCTGGAACGTCGGCCCGGAGCTGCTCGACAATTCGCCCCATATCGATGCGCTGATTGGCCATTGCCGCCCCCTGGTGCGCGACGATGCCTGGTGGGACAGCCTGAAATACTGTGTCACCGGCATGAGCGAGGCGCGCAAGATCCTCAAGGGCCGCATCCGGCGCACCGATGACAAGGTCTTCGATTACGTCATCGTGCCCTTGCCCGATGGCAACACCCTGACCAGCTGGTTCGACGTCTCCGATGCCGCCAAGGCCGAACGCGCCCTGCGCGAGCGCAGCGAGGCCCTGGCCGCTGCCGACCGCCTGAAAGGAGACTTCCTGGGCTCCGTCTCCTACGTGTTGCGCACGCCCCTGACCTCCATCATCGGCTTTTCCGAGGCCCTGGACATGAACCTTGCTGGCGAACTGAACGGCAAACAGCGCGAATACATCCGCGACATTCGCGCCTCTTCGGAAGATCTGCTCGGTGTCATCGACACCATCCTCGATCTCAACACCATAGACGCCGGCCAGATGGAGCTGAAGATCGAACCTCTGGACACTGCCAACCTGTTGCAGGAGGCAGCCGGCGCCATGGCCGACCGCCTGGAGCGGCGCAATCTGACCGTGCAGCTCGATCTGGCCGATGATGCCGCCACCCTCCATGCCGACCGGGTGCGCATCGCCCAGATTCTCTCCAAGCTGCTGTCCAATGCCATAGCTTTCTCCGATTCCGGTGGCATCATTCACATGGGCGCGCGGCGGGTGAAGGATGGCGTGGAGGTCTGGGTGGCCGATGAAGGTGCGGGGATGGACGCCGAAACCCTGAAAAACGCCTTCGACCGTTTCTCCTCGCGCCCCTCCGCCGGGGGCCATCGCGGCCCGGGGCTTGGCCTGCCGCTGGTCAAGAGTCTCGTCAAGCTCCATGGTGGCTCGGTGCGCATCGTCTCCGAGGTCGGGAAGGGAACCTCGGTCATATGCCATTTCCCTTTCACCGTGGCGAAGGCTGAAGGCGGGCAGGCACAGGTGTCATGAGCAAGTCTTCGATGTCCCGCCGGTCAGAATCCAGCACCGCCCCTTTCCGCCTCACCCGCCGCCTGCCCGCGGCGCGCGACACCGCAGATCTGGGCCGCGAGCTGGCCCTTTTCGCCCGTCCCGGCGACTGGATCTTGCTCTTTGGCGATCTCGGGGCGGGCAAGAGCGCCCTGGCGCGCGCCTTCATCCGCGCCCTGGCCCCCGGTCACGGGGATTTCGAGGTTCCCAGCCCCACCTTCACCCTCATCCAGCCCTATGACTTCACCCGCATTCCCGTGGCCCATGCCGATCTTTACCGCATCGGCGATCCGGCGGAGGTGGACGAGCTGGGGCTGGAGGAGATGGCCCGCACCCATGTGCTGCTCGTCGAATGGCCCGGCAGGCTGCCCGAAACGCCCGCCGGGCGGCTGGAAGTCCATCTGGACTATGACGGCGAAGGGCGCATCGCCACCCTCGCCGGATTCGGCCGCTGGGCGGACACCTTGCGCCGCATGGAACAGATCCGCGCCTTCCTCGATACCGCCTGCGGGGGCAAGCGGCTCACCCGCCAATACCTGCAAGGCGATGCCTCCAGCCGCCGCTATGAGCGCATCATTTGCGAGGGCGCGCCCGAAGCCATTCTCATGGACATGCCCGAACGCCCCGACGGCCCGCCCATCGAGAACGGCAGGAGCTATGACGAGATCGCCGGATTGTCGCGCCACATCCGCGCCGTGGAGGCCATCAATGCCACCTTGCGCGCCAAGGGCTATTGCGCCCCCCAGACCCTGGCCTTCGATCCCGATGCCGGGCTCATGTTGCAGGAGTTTCTCGCCGGCGAAGTCTTCGGCCGATGCTACGAGAAAGGCAACATGCAGGCCCCCCTGCGGGCCGCCGTGGAGCTGCTCGCCGATGTGGCGCGGCGCAATTGGCCAGCTCGGGTGACCTTGCCCAATGGCTCCGTCCATGTCCTGCGCGCCTATGACCATGCGGCCATGGAAATCGAGGTGCGCCTGCTCACCG
>JALSNA010000226.1 GCA_026987255.1 Hyphomicrobiales bacterium
TTTGAGACCTTGGGACGATTTTCCTTGACGCGGCGGGCAAAGGGGTGTCTTTGCCCCTCAGCGACACTCCCCACGATTCATGTGCAATCGTTGGCCGGCACCGGCATCCGATGATGCCTCTTTCGATCCCGGCCCCTTTTTCCAGATTTCCACAGGGTGTTTCGTCAGGCGCGATCCTTGCGCCGGCCAACCCATGCGTCACCCCTTGCACTCCCTGCGCGGAGCAGGGCCGGGGGTCTGGCGCGTCATGAAAGACAAAGAACAGATGAACGATTTTCACGGCCTGAAACTGGCCGACCCGATCCTGAAGGCCATTGCCGAATCAGGATACGAGACCCCTACCCCCATCCAGGCGCGGACCATCCCGGCGCTGATGAGCGGGCGCGACGTGCTCGGCGTGGCCCAGACGGGCACCGGCAAGACGGCGGCCTTCGCCCTGCCCCTGCTGCACAGGCTGGCCCAGTCCGGTGAACGGGCGCAGGCAGGGCGGCCGCGGGCGCTGATCCTGGCCCCCACGCGGGAGCTGGCCGGGCAGATCAACGATTCCTTGCGCACCTATGGCAAGCACCTGCGCCTGCGTTCGACGGTGATTTTCGGCGGTGCTTCGGCCAATCCGCAAATCCGCGCCCTGCGCCAGGGCGTGCATGTGCTGGTGGCCACGCCGGGGCGGTTGATGGACCTGATGAACCAGGGCCACGTCAAACTGGATGCGGTGGAGGTCTTCATCCTCGACGAGGCCGACCGCATGCTCGACATGGGCTTCATCCCCGACATCCGGCGCATCTGCGCCAAGCTGCCGGAAGCGCGCCAGACGGTGCTCTTTTCGGCCACCATGCCCAGGGCGGTGCGCTCCTTGGCCGATGGCCTGCTCGATGAGCCGGTGCACGTGGAGGTGGCGAGCGAATCGACGCCGGCGCAAAGGGTCGCCCAGAGCGTGCGCTTCGTGGACAAGGGCCGCAAGGTGGCCGCGCTCACCGGCATCCTGGCCGATGAGGAGGTGGAGCGGGTCATCGTCTTTACCCGCACCAAGCACTGCGCCAACAAGGTGGTCAGGAAACTTGCCGCCGCCGGGGTGAGCGCCGGCGCCATCCATGGCAACAAGAGCCAGAACGCCCGCATGAGGGCGCTGAAGGGCTTTCGCGACGGGCGCATCCGGGCGCTGGTGGCCACCGATATCGCGGCGCGCGGCATCGACGTGCCGGAGGTGACGCACGTGATCAATTTCGAGCTGCCCGACGAGCCGGAATCCTATGTTCACCGCATCGGCCGCACGGCGCGCGCCGGACGGGCCGGCATGGCCATCTCCCTGTGCGACCTGGACGACCGCATGGCGCTGCGCGACATCGAGCGCACCATGCGCGCCAGCGTGCCGGTGGATGACGATCACGACCACCACGACGAGGACATCGCCCAGGCGCGCGGCGAAAGGCGCAAGCAGGGCGGCCGCGGCCAGGGGCGCGGGCGGGGCCACGGCAAGGCGGGCGGCAACTTCAGGCGCCGCGCCAGACGCCCGGCGCGCAAAGGCGCGCGCAGCGGGGCATAGGTTCTGGCGGAAGATGCCCGAAGCGGCCTTCAGGGCCGTTTTGAGGCTCCTTCGGGCCGGGGGACAGCCCCGGTGCCAACCTCTCTGGCCAAGGCTCAGCGCGGTCTGCTGTAGGGGCAGGCATTGCGGCAGGAAAACGGCCCCGGCCAAGAGCGTGCGGCAAAGGCTGCAAAAAACGGATCAGAACGCCCAGCGCAGGCCAAGGGATATGGTGGCGTTGCGCTGCCGCTTGCGCCCCAGGATGACGCTGGCGGAGAAATCGGCGGTGAGGCCATCGAGCGCGCCGGAGCCGTAAAAGGCGATTCCCGAGGTCATGGTCCAGTCGTCCCTGTCCGCTCCGGAAAGGGTGGAGCCGGCCAGATCGCGCGCGTAGGCCACCGTGGCATAGGGCATGAGCGGATCGAGCCACAGGGAGGCGGAGGTCTCGACGACACCCTGGGTCAGCCGCTCCGTCCTGGCGGCAACGAATGTGCCGTCGCTTTCGGTATAGGCGCGCCATCTGTCGCGGCTGACGATGAGCCCGGCGCGGCCGGAAAGCAGCCAGCGGCCCAGCCACTTGCTGGCGCTGAGGGAGGTGGAGAGGAGATAGCCATTCGCATGGGTCTTGCCGGAAGCGGCCAAGGGGATGGTGCGGGTGAGACTCTCGGTGCTGTAGACATAGCCGCCGCTGACATCGAGGCTCAGCCAGCCGGTGATGGCATGGTTGAAATAGGGGGTGATGCTGATGGTGGTGTTGTGCGTGTGGCCACCCTTGAAGGCGGTCTTCAGGCGCGCATGGACGAGACCTGCGCTCACACCGGCGGTGAACCGCCTGCCCAGTTGCCTGTCCAGCCCGGCGGTGAAGGAAAGCGAATGGCCCTTCGAGGCCCTGGCCGGGCGCCTGTCCTTCAGGAAGCTGGCCTGTGAGGTGCTCCAGATGGTCCAGCCCTGGCCCAAGGGCCCCGATCCATTGCCCGCCACCGGAGTGATCCCCGGCGCGGTCTTTTGCGGCGCGCCGGGCAAGGCGAAGCCTTTGGCGCGCGGACCGAAACGCCAATGCACGGCACCGGCCTGGGCGCGCGCCGTCATGCGGCGCAGGAACAGGCCGGAGCCGGGGTCATAAGCCTGATCTGCGCCGATCACGACAGGATCGCCATTGACGAACTGCTGGGCGCGCGCGGAGGGCATCCCGGCAACAGCCGCGGCAATGGAGGCTGCCGCCACATGGCGGGGCCATGAACTGGTGAAGATGGGCAAAGTTCCGCTCCCTCGCGCCCTTGTCGTTCGGTCTTTGCCGCAGTGTAAGGCAAAATGGCATCAAAACAAAGCTGGAAGACTCCATCCGCTCCCCTGGCGCGCCATCTTGCCAGAAGCCAAGGAAATTCCGGCCCTGATCACCGCCCTTCCCGGGCGATGGCGCGCCAGCCTATGTCGGTGCGGCAAAAGCCTTGCGGCCAGCTGATCCTGTTCACTGCCTCATAGGCGCGCTTGTGCGCCAGGGTGATGGTTTCGCCCAGCGCCGTGACGTTGAGCACCCGCCCGCCGGTGGCGATGATGCGGCCCTTGTCATCCCTTGCCGTTCCGGCGTGAAAGACCTTCACGCCCGGCTCTGCCTCGGCGGCCCCGATGCCCTCGATGACAGAGCCCTT
>JALSNA010000227.1 GCA_026987255.1 Hyphomicrobiales bacterium
GGGCCGGGCAGGCCTATCCTTTTTGCGGGCTTGCGCGCGCCAGGGGCAGTGGGTCACTATGGCCAAAAGGCCAAAAAATGAAGGAGAGGGAAGACATGAGCCGGTATCACGAGGTCTATGAGAGCTGGAAAACCGATCCGCAAGCCTTCTGGGCCGAGGCGGCGCGGGAGATCAGCTGGGATGCCCCCTGGGAGAAGGTCTTCGATCCCGAAAGCGGCGTCTATGGCCGCTGGTTCACCGGCGCGAAATGCAACACCTGCTACAACTGCGTGGACCGGCACGTGGAGGCCGGGCGCGCCGAGCAGGCGGCGATCATTTACGATTCGCCCATCACCGGAACCAAGCGCACCATCACCTATGGCGAATTGCAAGACGAGGTATCGCGCCTGGCGGCCATCTTGCGCGATTTTTCCGTCGAGAAGGGCGATAGGGTCATCATCTACATGCCCATGGTGCCCGAGGCGGTCATCGCCATGCTGGCCTGCGCGCGCATCGGGGCCATTCATTCGGTGGTCTTTGGCGGCTTCGCGGCCAACGAACTGGCCACCCGCATCGATGACGCCCATCCCAAGCTCATCCTCTCCGCCTCGTGCGGCATCGAACCGGGCCGCGTCATTCCCTACAAGCCGCTGCTGGACGAGGCCATCGAGCTGGCCGCCCACAAGCCCTCCACCTGCATCATCCTGCAAAGGCCGCAAGCGCGCGCCGGCATGATCCCGGACCGCGATCATGACTGGAGCGAGCTGATGAACCTGGCCAAGGCCCACGATCATCGCGCCGGATGTGTCTCCGTGGCGGCCACCGATCCTCTCTACATTCTCTATACCTCCGGCACCACCGGCCAGCCCAAGGGCGTGGTGCGCGACAACGGCGGCCACATGGTGGCGCTGAAATGGAGCATGAAGAACATCTATGACGTGCAGCCGGGCGATGTCTACTGGGCCGCGTCCGACGTCGGCTGGGTGGTGGGCCACAGCTATATTGTCTATGGCCCCCTGCTGCATGGCTGCACGACCATCGTTTTCGAGGGCAAGCCGGTGGGCACGCCCGATGCCGGGGTCTTCTGGCGGGTCATCGCCGAGCATGGCGTCAAGGTGCTGTTCACCGCGCCGACGGCCTTTCGCGCCATCAAGAAGGAAGATCCGCAAGGCGAGCTGATCAGGGATTACGACCTGTCCGGCTTCAAGGCGCTTTTCCTGGCCGGAGAGCGCGCCGATCCGGACACCCTGCAATGGGCCGAGGGGCATCTGGGGGTGCCGGTGATCGATCACTGGTGGCAGACGGAGACCGCCTGGGCCATCGCCGCCAATCCGCTGGGGCTGGGCCTTCTGCCCACCAGGCACGGCTCTCCCGGCGTGCCCATGCCGGGCTATGACATCGAGGTGCTGGACGAGCAGGGCAAGAAACTCGCACCCGGAAAGCTGGGAGCCATCTGCGTGAAGCTGCCCCTGCCGCCGGCCTGCCTGCCAACCCTGTGGCAGGACGACGAGCGCTTCATCGAGAGCTATCTGGCGCGCTTTCCGGGCTATTACGAAACCGCCGATGCCGGTTATACCGACGAGGACGGCTATCTCTACATCATGGCGCGCACCGATGACATCATCAACGTCGCCGGGCACCGGCTGTCCACCGGCGGCATGGAAGAGGTGCTGGCCGCCCACCCGGACGTGGCCGAATGCGCCGTGGTGGGCATCGCCGATGACCTGAAGGGCCAGATCCCCATTGGTTTCGTGGTCATGAAGGCGGGCGCGGGGCGCGACGAGAGCGAGGTGGAGGCCGAATGCGTGCAGCTGGTGCGCGATCGCATCGGCGCGGTGGCGTCGCTGAAGATCGTCATGACCGTGGCGCGCCTGCCCAAGACGCGCTCGGGCAAGATCCTGCGCGGCACCATTCGCAAGATCGCCGACGGCGAGGAATGGAAAATGCCCGCCACCATCGACGATCCGGCCATCCTCGATGAAATCACCGCCGCCCTGGCGGCCCGCAACCTGGTGCGCGGGGAATAAACAGCGGTGTCATCGTTCCTCCCTTCCTGAAACAAAAAGGAAATCCTTTTTGTTTCAGGAAGGGAGGAGCAGCATCAGCCTGCTTTCATTTCTCTTGCCCTGTCAAGGCGCATGCCCGCCTGCGGCGGCGGCCCGCAGGGGCCGGCCTTGACAGGGCAAGAGAAATGAAAAACCTTCGGGAAGATCCCAGGCCACATCCCTACTTCATTCCCTGGATGAGCACCGGGGCGTCCGGCTCTCCGGCCAGCATGGCCATGCGCACATCCTGGGGAATGGCGTCCATGTCCGGAAAGAAGATGTAACGGCCATTCCGCACGGCCACCACCGGCGGGACATGGGTGCGTTCGAACATGTCGTAGCCTTCCTTCAGGTTGCGCCAGAAGTCCAGCCATGGGCTGGCGGCATGAAGAGCCATGTTGGCTTCGCTCATGCGGAAGGGAAAGGCATGGACGGGGAAATCCTTCTGGCCGTTGCGGAAGGCCTCGCGGCCGAGAATGAACAGCTCCTTGATGGCGTCATCGGTGATGGCATAGCAGCCGGCCGAGCGGCAGCCGCCATGCACCATGAGGAAGGAGCCGGTATAGCCATGGGCCTTGTCATAGGCGTTGGGATATCCCAGGTTGAAGGACAGGTAATACTTGGAATTGGGATTCATCTGGCGGGCGGAGACCACATAGAAGCCTTCCGGTGCCTGCCGGTCGCCCTCGCGCTGCTTGGGGCCCAGGTTTCCGGACCATTTGCAGATGGGATAGGTGCGAAACAGGGTGTAGCCTCCTGCCCGGTTGCGCACCCAGACCTGCATCTGGTTTTCCTGCTTGAAGATGCGCACGAAGATGCGCGCGCCAACCGAAAGCCCCAGGGCGGCCAGATCGCGTTTGGTGTCCTCCGGCACCGGCTGCAGGCCGCGCGGCGTGAAACATCCGGCGAGAGCGGCAGGCGCGGCCAGCGACAGCATGGCGGTGAAATGTCGGCGCGAAATCATGCCCCGGTATCCTCGTGATGGTGGCCCACTGTGCCCGGACACGGTTAACGGATGGTTAATCCCTACGCCCTAGGGTCAGGACCCATAAATTTGAACGGCATCTGCAGGATTCATGCTTCATCCCGGAGCCTTTTCGCCCTTGCCAATACCTTCAAGGTATTGCCTGCGGACGAAAAG
>JALSNA010000228.1 GCA_026987255.1 Hyphomicrobiales bacterium
ACGCGCCAGCGCCAGCGCCTGTAGCCATGCCGGTAACCGCTGCCGATGTAAACGCCCACATGCCGGCCACCATAATAGCCGGCCGCGGTTATGGTCAGGGCCATGCCGGAGGTGCTCACGGGCGGGGATTTTGCCGCCGCGCCGGATATGGCCAGGCCGCTGAACATGACCGCAAGGGCGGCAGTTCTGAAGGGGGTGGATATGAACATGGGGCATCCTTTGCTTATAGTGATTATTTATCACTATTAGAAAAGGATGCGCAGGTTTGCTTGAACCGGAGATGAACGGTTTGTTCAGAATATGTTAATAAAACTCATTTGCGGACAGGGGCCAAGGGCGCATCTCCATCAATTGTCTTGGGGCATAGACCATCCTCACCCCCTGCCAACCACCCGTAATGTCCCATGATCGGGGGTATTGGCAGGGGGTGAGGGTGGGTGCGCAAGCGTTTTTCAATATCCCCGCGGCACCGTATTGCGAGGCGGCGCAGGATCTCGTTACGTCAGGGCTTGGCGTTCGGGCGGGATGAAGAATGGAGCCGGAAGGCAAGATGCGCTCAGGCGCTGGCGCCACCTTGGGCGCGGGCCTTGCGCAGGGCTTCGAAATCGGCATCGGCATTATGGGAGGAGCGGGTCAGGGGGGTGGCTGCCACCATGAGAAAGCCCTTGGACCAGGCGGCCTGCTCCAGCGCCTTGAACTCTTGTGGCGTCCAGAACTTCTCCACTGCGGCGTGCTTGGGGCTGGGCTGGAGGTATTGGCCGATGGTAATGAACTCCACCCGGGCCGAGCGCATGTCGTCCATGACCTGCAAAATCTCCTCGCGGGTTTCGCCCAGACCCACCATGATGCCGGACTTGGTGAAAATTTCCGCGTCCAGTTCCCTGGCGCGATTCAGGATGCTCAGGGAATGGAAATAGCGCGCCCCGGGGCGGATGCGCGGATAAAGAGCGGGCACGGTTTCCAGATTGTGGTTGAAGACATCCGGTCTGGCGGCGATGACCGTCTCCAGAGCGCCGTCCTTGTTGCGAAAATCGGGCGTCAGCACTTCGATGGTGGTCTGCGCGGAGACCTCGCGGATGGCGTGGATGACGCGGGCAAAGTGGCGCGCGCCGCCATCGGGCAGATCGTCGCGATCCACGGAGGTGATGACGGCATGTTTGAGGCCCATAGTGGCCACGGCCGTGGCGATGCGGCGCGGTTCATCCTCGTCAACGGGGCCGGGCTTGCCGGTGGCGACATTGCAAAAGGCGCAGGCGCGGGTGCAAATATCGCCCAGGATCATGAAGGTGGCGTGTTTGCGGGTCCAGCATTCGCCAAGGTTGGGGCAGGCAGCCTCCTCGCAAACGGTGGACAGCTTGCCCTTGCGCACGATGTCGCGGGTTTCGGCCCAGATCCTGGATTGCGGCGCGCGCACGCGGATCCAGCCGGGCTTGCGGCGCACCGGGTTGTCCGGCTTGTGGGCCTTTTCCGGGTGGCGCGGGCGCGGGCCGGTCGTATCGTGAACCTTGACCATGGAAGCTCCAATTGGCGCACAATCCGGTTGCGCCGGGGGCGCAAGGATGGCGGGGGCATGTCAGGGCGCGATCAGAACTCCAAGCGGGGGGGTCTGTCAAGAGCCTTTGCGGGCATGCCCCGGCCAGCGGGATCATTCGGCTTCCAGCAGCTCCTCCACCACCCAGCGGGTGACGGCGGCGGTGGCGATGGCGCACTTGGGGCCGCGGTTTTCGGAAAAGGCGGCGTATTCTTGCGGCTTCCACATGTCATAGGTGCGGCCGGTGAAGGCCTTTTGCAGATCCTCGCAGGTGAAGCCGCCGAACTCCTTCTCGAAGCGCTCGGCCAGCTTCCTGCCCACCTGGAAGTTCTTCATGCCGCGGCCCTTGTCGAGCTTGTCGCGCTCGCGCCCGGTGCGGGTGGACAGGGCGATGAGACCGCCGGTGAGCGCTCCGCACGCGCCCTTGCCCTCCAGGGCGCCGCCGCCGGAGAGGCCATGGGAGGCCTTGATCAGTTCATCGGAGACCCCGCCGAGCAGCTCCTGAACCACAGAGAGCACGCATTGCGGACAGCAGCCGAACTCCAGCTCGTAGTCCAATGCGCGCTGGTAGGCCTCTTCGGCCAGGGCCTGTTTTTCCGCCTCGCTGCGCTTGCTCATGGTCTCCTCCCGCATTCATGACATGGTATGAATATGTGGCGCGAAAGCGGGAGGATCAAGCCCTATGCCGGGTCGGTCACGGCGGGGGCCTTTTTCAGCCTGGCGCGCACCAGCCAGGCGATGCCCAGCGACCCCGCCAGCAGGCCGAGAGACAGCAGCGGGCGGAAGAACAGCCAGGCGGCGGCGATGACGAGGAAGGCCAGGGCCACGGCCAGCAGGGCGGAAATGACCGTCGCCCCGGCGCCCACCACGGAGCCGAAGACGGGCACGATATCGGCGATGACGCGCAGGATGTTGAGGATCATGCCGAAGGCGATGAACAGCATGAAGGTTCCCAGGCCGCGCAGCAGCCAGGTCAGCAGTTTGTTCTCGCGCTCGGCACCGGCGAACATCTCCGTGGCCGGCACAAGAGCGGGGCGCGACATGAAGATCTTGCGGCCGTTGGAGGCCTTATAGGGGGCAAGGCTCGTGCCCTTCTGCATGCCGATGATGGAAGCCTCAAGCGGCCGGGCGGCGAAGAAGCGCACCCGCAAATCGCCGGGACGGTCATGGAACAGGGAGCCGAAATAGATCGCATCGCCTGCTCCCATGCGGCCCCTTCCGGCGATGGATATATCGGGGCGGTTGCTCTTGTCCAGGGTCACCGGCTCCTCGCGGCCCAGGCTGGCGGCCAGCGAGGCGGGAATGGTGAAAGCGCCGATGCGGGCATCCCTGGCGACCCAGCTTGCCGGTTCGATGGGCATGGCGGTCGGGTTTTCGTGTCCGGAAGGCTGCTTGAAGCGCGATGAATCCACCAGCTTGGGCGACCAGGCCAGCTTGTAGCTGTATGTGGTCATGGTTTCGGTGCCGCCGCCCAGCTTCTTCCTGGTCGTGGTGGAGGCCTCTTCATGCCATTGCAGCATCTGCACCTTGCGCTTCAGGCGCAGGGCGGGCACGGAAAGATGAAAGGCCGGGTCGGTGAGCTTGCCCGGATAGCTCAAGGGGCCGCTGACATGCACCAGCCTGCCCTCGTTGGCGGCATCCAGCTTTTGCGCCGGGACGGAGACGATGGCCCCCGCGCCCTCCTTGAGCGCCTTCCAGGTCTTGACGGCGCGGCCCTCGTTCCAGAACAGCAAGACGGCGGCGGCGATCAGCAGGAGAAGGCCGAAGAGAATGTTTTTCAGGCTGCCGCCCAGGCGGCTGAACCAGCCCTGGCTGGCCGTTTCGGAGAACATGGCATATCCCTCTCATTGCATGTTCATCCGCCCCATGGGCAAAGACTAGGGGAAGTTATCCAAAATGCCCAGCCTTTCTTTTTTGCGCCGCCTTGGGCCAGGGATCAGGCGGCGCGTTTCATGCGCGGCATGAGCTTGAGCAGGTGGCGGGTGTAGTCCGTCCGCGGGCTGGTGAAGAGGCTTTCGGTTTCGGCCACTTCCAGCAGCTTGCCATGCTGCATGACGCCGACGCGGTCGCACATCTGGCGGATGACCGGCAAATCATGGGAGATGAACAGCATGGTGAGTCCCAATTCCTCCTGCAAGTCCTTCAAGAGATTGAGGATTTGCGCCTGGATGGAGACATCCAGCGCGCTGGTGGGCTCATCGCAGATCAAGAAGCGCGGCCGGGTGGCCAGGGCGCGGGCGATGGAGATGCGCTGGCGCTGGCCGCCGGAGAACTCGTGCGGATAGCGCAAGGCGGCCGATGCGCCCAGGCCGACGTGATCGAGCAGGTCGGAGACGATGCGGCGCACCTGCGCATTGGAGGAGGCCAGCTTGTGGAAGCGGATGGGCTCGGCGACGATGTCGCGCACCTTCATGCGCGGGTTGAGGGAGGAATAGGGGTCCTGGAAGATCATCTGCATCTGGCGGCGCAGATGGTTGGCGGCGCGGCGCGAGGTGAAGGCGGTGAGCTCCTCGCCGGCGAAATGGATGCGCCCGGACAGCGGCTTGTGGATGCCGCAGATGAGGCGCGCCACGGTGGACTTGCCGGAGCCTGATTCGCCCACCAGGCCGAAGACCTCGCCATTGCGGATGGCGAAGGAGACGTGATCGACGGCGGTCATGTACCTGCGCCGCGAGGGGATGAGCGAGGGACGGGTCATGAAGCGCATGGTGAGATCCTCCACCTTCAGGAGGGTCTCTTCATGGCTGCCGAAATCGCGCGCCTGGCCCAGCCAGTGGGTGGACAGATCGAGTTTTGCCTGCTCGTCCCCGGCCTTCTCGATATATTCCACCAGGGGGAAACGCTCGATGCGGTGATCGGCGGGAGGCACGGCGGCGATGAGGCTGCGCGAATAGGGATGGTCCGGATGGGTGAGAATCTTTTCCGACGGGCCGGTCTCGACCATGCGCGAGCGGTACATGACGGCCACCCGGTCGGTGACCTCGGCGATGACGCCCATGTCATGGGTGATGATGATCATCCCCATGCCCTTGTCGCGCACCAGCTTCCTGAGCAGATCGAGGATCTGGGCCTGGATGGAGACATCCAGGGCGGTGGTCGGCTCATCGGCGAGCAGCACCTCCGGCTCGCAGGAGATGGCCAGGGCGATGACCACCCTCTGGCGCATGCCGCCGGAGAACTGGTGCGGATAGTTCTTCACCCGCTCGGCCGGGTTGGGGATGCCCACCTGGCCGAGCAATTCCACGGCGCGCGCCCTTGCCTCGCTTTCGGAAATGGGCAGGTGGGTGCGCATGGTCTCCACCAGCTGGGCCTCCACCGTCTGCAGCGGATCGAGGGAGGTCAGGGGGTCCTGGAAGATCATGCCGATGCGCTTGCCCCTGATCTTGCGCATCTTCTCGCGCGGCAGGCCGTCGATGCGCTCGCCCTTGAGGCGGATTTCGCCCGCCGCCATGCGTCCGGGCGGCTCGATCAGCCCCATGATGGCATAGGCTATGGTGGATTTCCCGGCACCCGATTCGCCGACGACGCCGAGGATTTCGCCGGCCTGAAGGGACAGATCCACATCACGGGCCGCCACCAGCACGCCGCGGCGGGAGGGAAACTCCACCTTCAGGCCGCGAATGTCGAGCAGGGCGGGGGTGTCTTGCGCCTCGGTCATGGGCTCACCTCAGTTTCGGGTTCAGGGCGTCGCGCAGCCAGTCGCCCAGCAGGTTGACCGCCAGCACCAGGATGATCAGGCCAAGGCCGGGGAAAACGGTGATCCACCATTCGCCGGAAAACAGATAGTCGTTGCCGATGCGGATCAGGGTGCCCAGCGATGGCGAGGTGGGCGGCACGCCCACGCCCAGAAAGCTCAAGGTGGCCTCGATGATGATCGCCAGGGCAAGCTGGATGGTGGCGATGACCAGCACCGGGCCTAAGACATTGGGCAGGATGTGGCGCACCAGGATGAGCGGCGCGGGCAGGCCGATGACCTGGGCGGCCTGGACATATTCGCGGGTGCGCTCCACCAGGGTGGAGGAGCGCACGGTGCGCGCATATTGCACCCAGGAGCTCAGGGCGATGGCCAGCACCAGCACGAAGATGGCCAGGTTCTCGTGCGAGCCGGGCAGCAAACCGCGCATGACGCCATCCACCAGCAGGGCGATGAGAATGGCCGGGAAGGTCAGCTGGATATCGGCGATGCGCATCAAGATGGTGTCGGTCAGCCCGCCCGCGTAACCGGCGATGAGCCCCACGGTGACGCCGATGAGCATGGCGACGATGACCGACAGAAAGCCCACCAGCAGGGAAATGCGCGCCCCGTAGAGAATGGTGGAGAAGATGTCGCGCCCCTGGTCGTCGGTGCCCAGCAGGTAGCGCGGATCGCCACCTTCAAGCCAGGCGGGCGGCTTGAGGCTGTCCATGAGATCGAGCTGGGCCAGATCGAAGGGGTTGTAGGGCGCAACCCAGGGGGCGAAGACGGCGGAGAAGATGATCACCACGGTCACCAGGGCGGCCAGCATGACCACCGGCGAGTGGGTGAAGCTCCACCACAGGTCGGAATCGAAAAAGCGCGCCAGGGCCGATTGCGGCGCGTCCTGTTTGTCCGCAGCACTCATTTGTTCACCCTCAGACGCGGATCGATGACGAAATAGAGAATATCGACGATCAGGTTGATGATGACGAAGACCAGGGCGATGAGCAGCAGGTAGGCGGCCATGACCGGGATATCCACCTCGGAGATGGCCTGGATGAACAAGAGCCCCATGCCCGGCCACTGAAAGACGCTCTCGGTGATGATGGCAAAGGCGATGATGGAGCCCACCTGCAGGCCGATGATGGTGATGACCGGCACCAGGGTGTTCTTCAGCGCATGGCCGAAATGGATGGCGCGGGTCTTCAGGCCGCGGGCGCGGGCGAACTTGATGTAGTCGGTGCGCAGCACCTCCAGCATCTCGGCGCGCACCAGGCGCACGATGAGCGTCATCTGGAAGACCGCCAGGGTGAAGGCCGGCATGAGCAGCGATTGCAGGCCGGATTTGGTCAGCAATCCGGTGCTCCACCAGCCGATATGCACCACCTCGCCGCGCCCGAAGGTGGGCAGCCAGCGCAACTGCACCCCGAAGAGCAGAATGAGAAATATGCCGATCAGGAAGGTGGGCAGGGATATGCCGACAAGCGATAGCGTCATGAACAGCCTGGCGGGCAGCCTGTCGCGGTGCAGGGCGGTATAGACGCCCATGGGGATGCCGATGCCCAGCGCCAGGATGGCCGAGATCAGGGACAGCTCCATGGTGGCCGGGAAGCGCTCGGCGATGAGCCCGGCGACCGGCTTCTTGAGGCGGTAGCTGACGCCGAAATCGCCATGGGAAACCCTCTGGACGAAATGCCAGAACTGCACCGGCGGCGGATCGTTCAGGCCCAGCTCCTGGCGGAGGCGCTCACGCTCGGCCAGGGTGGTGTCCTGATCCACCATGTTGTTGATGGGATCGCCGACGTATTGAAACAGCGTGAAGGCGATCAGGGCCACGGTCAGCATCACGAGGATGGACTGGGCGAGCCTGCGGGCAATGAAGAACAGCATGGATGCGAAAGGCCCCGTTGGGCGCGGGCCGTGGCCAAAATCGCCACGGCCCGCGGGCGGAATTCACAAGACCGTCTACTTGTTGACGACGACGTTGCGGATGTCCATCACGTTGTCGGCGCGCTGGGCGACGGAGACCTTCTCCGAGACGCCCCACGACAGCGGCTGCTGGTGCAGGGGCAGATAGCCGAACTCCTTGTGCAGGATGGCCGCGCCCTCGTCGATATAGGCCTGGCGCTTCTTCGGATCGGTCTCCTTGGCGATCAGATCGGTCAGCTCGTCGATGCGCTTGTTGCAATAGCCGCCGATGTTGTATTTGCCCATGTTCCGCTCCTTGTTGCGGCAGGCAATGAGGTTCATGAAGACGTTGTGCACGTCCATGGAACCGGGCGTCCAGCCGAGCAGGTAGAAGGGCGTGTTGTAGCCGCCCGAAGCGGTGACCTTGGCGAAATACTTCGACTTGGGCTGGGCCAGCAGATCCACCTTGACGCCCACCTTGGCGAGCATGGAGGCCACCGCCTGGCAGATCTTCTCGTCGTTGACGTAGCGGTTGTTGGGGCAGTCCATGCCGACGGTGAAGCCGTCGGGATAACCGGCCTCGGCGAGCAGCTTCTTCGATTTGGCCGGGTCATACTTGTAGGGCGTGTTCATCTTCGCATTGTAGCCATTGACCTGCGGGGCCCACATGAGGCCGGAGGGCCAGGAGGCGCCGCGCATGATGGCGCGCTTGATGGCGTTCAGGTCGATGGCGTGGGCGAAGGCCTCGCGCACCCGGATGTCCTTGAAGGGGTTCTTGCCCTTCACCGAGGAGTTGGTCAGCTCGTCGCGCGCCTGGTCCATGCCCAGGAAGATGGTGCGCGCCTCCGGGCCGGTCAGGGCCTTGACGCCGGGGGCCTTGTTGATGCGGTTCCAGTCCTGCACCGGCACCGGGTAGGCCAGGTCGATCTGACCCGAGAGCAGGGCGGCGACGCGGGTGGCGGCCTGCTTGATGGGGGTGAAGACCACCTCATCGACATTGGTCTTCGGCTTGCCCCAATAGCCGGGGAAGCGCTTCATGACGGTCTTGACGTCCGGCTGGCGCTCGACGACGATGAACGGGCCGGTGCCGTTTTCATGGGTGGTGGCCCAGGCATTCTCGCGCCCGGCGGCGGAGGGCTTGGCGGCCTCGGTGGCGTTGTGTTCGGTGGACCACTCCTTGTCCATGATGTAGAGCCAGGCAAGCTCGCGCGCCAGGGTGGGCACCGGGCCGGCGGTGGTCATCTCGATGGTGTAATCGTCGATCTTCTTCATGCCGGTGATCAGCGAGGCGCGCGCCTTCTGGCCGGATTCGGTGGAGGTGGCGCGCTTCCAGGTGAAGATCACGTCATCGGCGTTGAAGTCGCTGCCGTTGTGGAACTTCACGCCCTTGCGCAGATAAAAGCGCCAGGTGGTGGGGTTGACGGTCTCCCACTTGACGGCCAGGGCCGGTATGAGATTCATCTTGGCGTCATAGCCGGTCAGGCCTTCATAGACATTGCCCAGAAAGCCGAGCGAGAAGGTCTCGTTCAGGCCATGCGGGTCGAGCGACTGGGCATCGCCCTGGAAGGCGTAGCGGAAGGTCTTGGCCTGGGCCATGGTGGCGCCCAGGGCCAGGGCGGCGACGGTTGCAAGCGCGAATGTTCTCAGTTTCATGGGTGTCCTCCCTTTTGCATTTTGGAGCGCGGGCAGCTTTCTTGCGCAGCCTGCCCGCGGCTGGGTGCAGAATGCCCGCTTAAGGGCGCAGGCTCAAGGGGAAAAGCGGCCTGATGCGCAAAAGTGCGCAAATTATCTTACCAATCCGGCGAAGAGCCGGGAAAGGCGCGGCGGTCATCACGAAAAAGTTTTCCGGAATCGTTCGCAAGTGTGACAAGGTTACTGAAAATCCGCCTTGCGATACCTATATAGAGTGCAGCGGATGCCTTCCTGCACCGGCTTCCCCCGAAGCTCAACGGCATGGAATGGACAAGGAACAATCAAGGAGGTTGTCATGAAAAAGAACATGGGTGTGGCGCAGCGCGCCATCTGGGTCATTCTCGGCCTGGTGCTGGTGGCCTGGGCGCTCTTCGGCTCCGGCCCCTATCATGTCTGGGGCTGGATCGGCATCGTGCCGCTGGCCACCGGCGCCATCGGCTGGTGCGCCATCAACGCCATTTTCGGCATCAAGACCTGCAAGGATTGCTGAGCGGTCCGGTGCAAGGTGTTTCAGGGGCATGGTTTTGCCCCTGACATGACGAACAGTCTTTTGCATCCCTCCTTCCTCCTTCCCCTCTCATGGTGCTTGCAAAAGACGAAAGGCCGCCGTCCGCCACCTGCTGGCGGGCGGCGGTTTTCGCATGCAAAATGCGGGAAGATGACAGGAAGCGGGGAAAGGCGCGGGCGATGAAAATCCATGACAAACTGCTGGCTTCACTGACGGACATGGTGTGCTCGCTGCCGGTGATCACCGCCAACCGGCGCAAGGTCACGCCCTTTGCCGAAGGGGTGGTGCTGGAGCCGGGCATGGGATCGGGGCTCAATCTGGCGCATTACGACAAGGATGCGGTAAAGGCGGTCATCGGCGTCGATCCGCAAGAGGATCTGCTCAAGATGGCGCGCAGGCGGGCGGCGCAAGCGGCTGTTCCGGTGGAGTTCCTGGCCCGTTCGGCGGAAGAGCTGCCTTTGGAAAGCGGCAGCATCGATACCGTCTTGCTCACCTATACGGGCTGCTCCATTCCGGACGTGGCGCGCGCCCTGGACGAGTTCCGGCGGGTGCTCAAGCCCTCCGGGCGGCTGCTGTTTTGCGAACATGGCCGCTCCCATGAGCCGCGGGTGGCGCGCTTTCAGGACATGGCCAACTCCCTCTGGCGGCCGCTGGCGGGCGGCTGCCATCTGAATCGCGATATTGCCTCCCTGCTGCAGGGAGCCGGATTCCGCATGGAAAGGTGCGAGCGCTTCTACGCCATGGCGCGGCCGAAGTTCATCAGCTATCATTATGTGGGATCGGCGCGGCCGGGATGATTGAGAAACCGATTCATGCAATGGGTGAAACCTGCTGGCGCATAAGGATTTTTCGTGACATGGACTGTTCATGGGGCGGCCTGGCATGTGGGCGGGCTGGATGAAGCCGGTGCGCCGCATTGCGAAAATCCGCCGGGTTTGTGATATATCACGGCAATTGGGAGACTCTAAAATCGCTTGCGCGTCCATGCTCATGCCCTGCCAACCAGCCATAGTGTCCCATGACCTGGGTGGTTGGCAGGGGGTGAGGATGGTCTTCAAGACCGCTGATGGAGATGCCCAATTGCATATGTCATGCGCTGGAAGCGCTCCGCGAGGGGCACAGGCAATCGGATACTGGAGGGAGACATGGGTTTCAAATACGAAGGCAAGGACATAGAAACGGTGGCCAACGGGTTTTTGGCCAATACGTCCGACTGGAGCGAGGGGCTGGCGGTGGCCATGGCCGAGGCCGAGGGCATCGAGCTGACGGACAAGCACTGGGATGTGATCAATTATTTGCGCGATGAATATTTCAACAATGGCGGCAACCAGCCCAATACGCGCGCCATCATCAAGGCCATGGGCAAGGTCTGGGGTGAAAAACCCAAGCAGAAGGATCTTTACGATCTTTTCCCGCTCGACCCTTCCAAGCAGGCGGCGCGCATCGCCGGTCTTCCAGAGAGCAAGCGCAAGGGCGGCTATTGATCCTGCCGCGGCATCCGGAATGACTTCAATGGCCTGGCGGGGTGTCCGCCGGGCCTTTTTCGTTCATGCGCGGTTCAGGATGGATGGGGCATCATTGCGGCATGGATATTGACCGGCCGACAGACGGTCAATCTTTTGCCATCGATGGCGTGGAAAATGCCGGCAGGCATCAACTACAAGGAGATGAAACCATGAAAGGCATGAAGTTCGGACTTGGCGCGGTTTTTGCCGGAGCATTGGCCATGGCAGTGGTCTCTGGCGCACCCGGTGAAGCCAACGCGGCCTCCAAGACGGGCAATTTCCTGCTCGGCGTGCTGGCGGGCGCGGCCACCGTGGCCGTGGTTTCCTCCGCCGCGCGGGCGGCCAAGCATCGCCGCCGTCATTATCGTCCCAGCCGGGTCTATTACAATCACCCGCGTCCGTGGACGGCAGCGTGGTATGACTATTGCTCGGCGCGCTATCGCAGCTTCAACCCCGATACCGGCTATTACCGCACCTATTCCGGCCGCTATCGCTTCTGCCGTTGAGGCGGCGGCGCGCAGATGATCGGCAAGGGGCCCGGCGCATGCATGTGCGCCGGGCCTTGTCATGGCGGCGGCCGGGCGCGCAAGGGGCGGGAAAAGGCGGATTTGCCGTGCGCAAAACCCCCCTTTGTAATATTGCGGGCGATGTGTTAGGGAAACTGCGGAATCCGGCCTGTGAGGGGTTTCATGAGTCGCAAGACTCGCGTGTGTGATCGCGGCATGTGGCATGTGCGAAAGGTTCCCGATCATGGCAGGCAGTTCAATGCAGCATATCTGAGGAATATGAAAAGATGAGTGATATCGCAGATCGCGTGAAGAAGATCGTCGTCGAACATCTCGGGGTGGATGGCGACAAGGTGACCGATGAGGCCAGCTTCATCGACGATCTGGGCGCCGACAGCCTGGACAACGTCGAACTGGTCATGGCCTTCGAGGAAGAGTTCGGCATCGAGATTCCCGATGATGCCGCCGAGACCATCCAGACGGTGGGCGATGCGGTGAAGTTCATCGAGAAGGCGGCCGCCGCCTGAAGCCATTGCGGGCAAGGCGCGCTGGCGCAAGCGATAACAAAGCGCGGAGATGGGAGCTGGCACATATCCTGTTCTCCGCGCTGTTTTTGTGTTTGAGTCGAGAAAAGTTCCGCTTCTTCATTGCACGAGGAATGACATGCGCAGAGTCGTGGTCACTGGTATCGGCATGGTCTCGCCGCTGGGTGGAGATGTGGATACCACCTGGTCGAACATCCTGGCCGGGAAATCCGGCCTTGGCCCCATTACCCGTTTCGATGCTTCATCTCTGGCCTGCCGCATAGCCGGCGAGGTCAAGCGCGGCGAGGGAAAGGGGCAGTTCAACCCGCAAGAGTGGATGCCGGCCAAGGAGCTGCGCCGTTATGACGATTT